>JBBRWA010000013.1:0-38356 GCA_038246345.1 Chitinophagales bacterium | reverse complement strand
TGGGCTTCCACTTCGGCGAAAAACAATACGTAAAAGATACCGTCACCATCGGCGCAGATGGCTGGTTCACCTTCAAAGCCGATACCCTGCTGCCGCCTGGAATTTACCTGATGGTGCTGCAGCCCGACAACAATTACCTGCAAGTATTGATTCCTGAAAACGATCAGGATTTCAGCTTCACCACCGACGTGAAAGATTCGGTGAATAAAATGAAGTTCAAAGGCTCGACGGACAACGAAGCCTTTTATGACTACCTGCGGTTCCTTAACAAACAACGCCCGGAAGCCGATTCCTTGCGTGCCAAGCTGAGCCGTACACACGGTAACCTCGTCGATTCCCTTCGCTTGACGCAGGAACTTTCAGGCTTGGATGTACTGGTGAAAAAATACCAGAAAGACATTGTCGCCAAAAATCCCGGCTCTTTGACAGCCCGTATTACCATGGCTTCGGTCGATCCCGACATCCCTGAATTCAAAGGCGATGAGGCAGAAGTGCAACGCAAACGCTATTACTGGGTACGCGACCACTTTTTCGATAATATCGACCTAACTGACCCAGCCTTGTTGCGCAGCCCGGTGCTACACCCAAAAGTAGAGCAATACATTACCAAAATAACCCCACAACACCCTGATAGTGTGAATATAGCGCTGGATTGGTTGTTCAACAAAACCAAGGGCAATCCCGAAATCAACAAGTACTTTTTGGTGCATTTCCTGAATTATTACGCCAAATCTACCATTGTTGGCTTCGATGCCTGCTACGTGCACATTGCACAGGCATACTACTGTGTAGGCCTGGCACCTTGGACAAAAAAAGAAGACCTGGAAAAAATCTGCGATAATGCTTCCCGATTGGAGCCCATCTTGATTGGCAAAACTGCCCCCAATATCGTGGTTACTGACCGCAACAACCAGCAACATGCCCTCTGGGATGTGGATGCTGATTATACGGTGATATTCTTTTGGGCACCCGATTGCAGCCACTGCAAGAAAGCAGCGCCGTTTATGGTCGAATTTGCTCAAAAGTTTAAGGACCGTGGCGTGAAAGTATTCGCCGTATGCACGGCCGTTGCGAAGACAGCAGAAGAAAAAGATGTACCCGACTGCTGGGAAGGCGTCAAAGAAAAAGGCTTCTCCGACGACCTATTCATGAACATGGTAGACCCATTCATCCGCAGCCGCTATAAAAAGCTATACGACGTGCAAACTACCCCGCAGATATTTATCCTCAACCGCAGCCACAAAATCCTGATGAAGCGCATTGGCGCGGAGCAGATTATCAAGGTGATGGAGGAGTTGATGAAGTTTGAGGGGGAGAAGAGGGGGAAATAAGGAAATGGGGTTTCAGGGTTTCAGGGTTAAAGGGTTTCAGGGTTTCAGGGTTTCATGGTTAAAGGGTTTCATGGTTTACGCGACTGATTCGTGTCCTTTAATATGTATTAAAATTGACAACAGATCGCGTAAACCCTGAAACCCTTTAACCATGAAACCCTGAAACCCTTTAACCATGAAACCCTATTTTTCCCACCTCAGACAATCCGCCTCATACACCCGCTCCATCCCAATCCGCCGAAACCCACATTTCTCCAATACCCGATTGGAAGCAATATTGGCCTCATCGGTATAAGCAACAAATTCATGAATACCCAGGGTTTCGTTTGCGCATTGTATTAGCCCCAAGGTTGCTTCTGTGGCATACCCCTTACCCCAACACGCCTTGGTCGTGGTATAGCCAATTTCAATGTCGCGGCCTGGTTGAAACTCCACATGCCGTAACACGCCATAGCCCACCAATGACTTGTCTTCCATGTTTTCCAGTATACATACGCCGTAGCCGGGATTTTCGGCAGCGTATTTCAACCATGTTTTGGTGCGCTCGCGGATCACTTCTGCATCTTTGGTGGCTAGCCTGATGTAGCGCATGATCTCTTCATCGCTTTGCAGCAGGTACACGAAGTGGAAATCGGATTCCTGGTAGGGCCTGATGTAGAGCCGTGCTGTGTTAAATGGTGTCATTGTTGGATTTCAAATACCCAAGCATATTGGCCGGGCGGTTTTTGAATGTCTTCTTTGCTTGGCCAAAGGATCAGGTCGCTGCCGAGCGACTTCCATTGCGGGTTGTTTTTACTGCCGAGCAACTTGATTTGGGTTCCGTCTTTGGGTTTGATATTCGGAATGCGCACTTGTTCAGGCATTCGTTCCTCGCCTGCTTGCGCGAGGTAGATGGCGTATATTTTGTCTCCTTTTTGGGTAAATGCGATGTTTTCTGAACGGAAATTTCCAGATTTGGGTGAGATGGTACCGTAAATGGCATTACCGTTGACCTGCATCCAGGCACCAATGTCCCGTAGTCGTTCGTACGCTTCCGGGTGCCAGGCGCCGTCAGGGCCAGGCGCGATGTTGAGCAGCAAATTACCACCCTTGCTCACGATGTCGCAGAGGTTGTGAATCAGATTTCGCGGGCTTTTGTAGTTTTCTTTAAAAATGTAGGACCAAGAATCGCCCATCGTCATGCAGGTCTCCCATGGTACACCCAGTGGCGCTGCTGGAATACCTTGCTCCGGGGTGAGGTAGTTTTCGAATGGTCCAGGTATCCAGCGATCAACGATGATGATGCCGGGCTGCCGTTGCCGCGCCATGGCAGCAATTTTGGGCATGTCTACATCCTGGCCATCCGGAATGCCTTTTTGCCATGATTCGCTGCGGTTGATGGTGCTGGCGGGCCGCACCCATCCGCCGTCGAGCCAAAGGATGTCCAAGGAGCCATAATTGGTACACAGCTCTTCTAGTTGATTGATCGTAAAGTCTTTATAGTGTTGATAGCGATCCGGGTATTTATTCAGGTCATAGTTAACATTTCGGTCTTTCGGCGGAAAATAAGGCCACCAGAAATCTTCGTTGTGCCAATCTGGCTTTGAAAAATAAGCTCCTGTTTTGAAGCCCTTGCTCCTAAAAGCATTGAAAATTTCTTTGGTTACATCGGCCTGTGGGTTTTTAGAAAACGGGCATTTGGGGTCTGTGATTTTATAATCTGTTTGCCGCGTATCAAACATGCAAAAGCCATCGTGGTGTTTTGTGGTAAACACCACGTAGCGCATACCCGCCGCTTCCGCCGCCGCAGCCCAACGTTCCGGCTGAAATTGCGTGGGATTAAAAGTCGTTTTCAGGTTTTCGTAAGCATTTTTGTAATCATACCAATTGTCGGCATGTTCACCGCGCCGTTCACACCAGCCTTCATCCTCCGGACAAAGGCTCCAACTTTCCACAATGCCCCATTGGCTGTAGGTGCCCCAGTGCATAAGCAGTCCGAATTTTAGATCCTGCCATTCTGCCAGGTTTTTGCGTACCAGTGAATCCGTAGGCGGTATGTACAGCCGCGCATGTTCCTGTGCGAAGCTGGAACCGAGGATAAAGCAGCAGAGAAGGAGTAATAGAAGTTTTTTCATAAAGCAGGTGTGGCATATTTCAAAAGCAGACACAAAGGTAAATCCTACCGCTGCTTTACACCAATGTCATGGACTTAAGAATTTTGAGCTTAGTACACTGGTGGAGAATGCGAATAAAACTACCTTATTTTTAGGTCTAACTCCAAACCGACCCCAAGTGCGAAGCCAACCAGAAACCTTGAAACCTGAAACCCTGAAACCTTGAAAAATCTACCACACACTCAAAAAATAAACCAATTTACCCTCAAAAATCAACCGTTCATCAAAATTGGCATTGTTATTGGCTAAGTACAAACAGCGAAGTTATGCGCAAGTTATAAATCAAAAATTTTTAACCTAACACGGATTTAATCATGTTAATCATTGGTATTACAATCTTTCTGTTCGCGCTCGGCGAAGGATTGATTTTCCTAACCGAGAAGCTGTCGAAACGCTTCCGTTGATTTCGATCAACGTAAAGAAAATGGCTCGAACATATCCAAGGATGTTGTTCGGGCTTTTTTATTCGCCGTACCTTTGCGGCGAAATATGATTACCATGAAAAAAATAACTTTTCTATTTATCGCTTGCAGTTTGATATTTGGCGCTTGCATAGAAGCGGACAAAACATACACTCGAGCTGCACCAGGCATTTGGCGCGGTGTGTTGTCTTTAGAGCATTTTTCCATCCCAAACCAAAAAAAGAAGGATGTTGTTTTTGTGCACGACCAGTTCAAGCCCGGAGAATTACCCTTCAATTTTGAAGTGAAATACATCGACGATGCACGATTCTATATCGAAATCTTCAATGGAACGGAACGCATCCGGCTCGATAGCATTCAATACGGGCGCGACCGCACCCGAGCGCGGGATACCATGAACGTATGGTTTCCTGAATATCAGTCCTACATACACGCAGAGGTACGTGGCGGCGTGATGCAAGGCTACTGGCGGGTGACGACTAAAGAGGATTACCAAATCCCATTTTACGCAGATGCGGGAAAAGATTACCGTTTCACCACCATGAATGAAAAACCGGAACAAGACCTCAGCGGCAATTGGGCTACTAATTTCGGTGTTGAAGGGAAGCCGGAGGCCATAGAAAAGGCTGTAGGTGAATTTAAGCAGGACGGAAACCATCTCCAGGGTACATTCCGCACTGAAACTGGCGATTACCGATTCTTGGAAGGGACGGTTCAAGGCCGCCGATTTTGGCTTTCCTCTTTTGATGGCGCCCATGCCTTTTTGTTTTCAGGCAGCATGCAAAATGATAGCCTGCAAGGGGAATTCCGCTCCGGGCATAAGTTCAAAACGCTTTGGACTGGATGGAAAGACCCAAATTTCAAACTAGGGGCCGCTGATTCTTTGACCTATATTAAGCCCGGTGGAAAAATTGCTTTTTCTGTAAAAACACCGGAAGGACGTGAGATTACTTTCCCATCTAAAGCCTTCGAAGGCAAAGTGAAAATATTCACAGTCATGGGTACCTGGTGCCCCAACTGCTTGGATGAACAGGTGTTTCTTACACAATTCTTGAAAGAAAACCCTGAATTGGCGAACGAAATCAGCATAATCGGGTTTTCATTTGAGCGAAACAAAGACATCGCAAAAGCCAATGCGCACCTGGCAGCCTACAAGAAAAAATTGGGCATACCATTTGACATAGTATATGCTGGGCCATCCGGTAGTGCCGAAGCCGCGAAATTTTTTCCGGCACTCGACAAAGTGATGGCTTTTCCGACCATGATAATTCTCGACAAAAACGACAATGTCGTGCAAGTGCACACGGGTTTTGACGGCCCAGCCACTTCCCGCTACGAAGCTTTTAAATCGGAGTTTTCTGATATGATTAAAAAGGCCGTTGGCCGTTAGCTATTGGCCATTCCGCGGCAGTTAAATTATCCACTGAATACCATCCAAATCAATGAACCGAATTATCCTCGCCTACGCTAATGCCAATACAGAATTGGCGCAAAGTATTGACAATCAATTGTCCCGGATTGGTATCCCTTTTGAACACATACCTTCTACCGTTGGCAATTTGTCAGAAGCCATAACTGCTGCCGGAGAGCCTGTGTTGTTGTTGGTGACAGATAACCTGTTGACCGAGCGATCCTGCGTGAAAGGCTTATTTGATACCATAAAATCAATGCCTTCAAGCACTGCTTTTTTACCGGTGCTGGCTGATGGAGTAGATGCCTTAGGGCAGCCCGTTGAAACTAAAATTGACAGGATGGTAAACATGTTGCACTACATGAACCATTGGCAAAATGCCTGGATGGAACTCAGTTCAAGCCATCAGGCAGCAAGCCCAGAAGAACGCGCAGCGCTAGAACCCGAATTGAATGATACCCGCAATATCGCAAATCAAATGAGCGATTTGATCGTTCTGCTTCGGGATCAGAATGCAGTGACTTTGGCAGAATTTGAGGCCAACGATTTCGCCCTATTTTTCAAAAAATTTGACTTAAACGACTGGCATGGCCAGTATAAGCGTTTGGTGACTCAAAGTATTGAACAACAAAGTGCTATTGAGCCTGTACACTTGCCGGAAACTCCGCTGTTTAGTGGAATTCTTGCGTTAGAGCCAGTGGAAGAGCCTTCGCCTAAAGTAATCGATAGAACTCCTTTAAAAGTAGAAACTGAAGTGCCTGTCAAACCCATGGAGCCGGAGCCTGCGCTTGTGCCAGAAATGGACCCAGCGGCGGAAACCACAGCAGTAACAGCACCTGTCGATCAAATTGAGCTCACCATTCGAGATGCCCAGTTCTGGATTGACCGAGGGCATGTGGAACGCGGGGTTGAACTGTTAAAAATTGCCGCGGAAGAATACCCCGATGATGCACGCATTGCTGCCGCATACCGGAATGTGGTACCCACTACGGAGCCAAAAGCCGAAGTAGAAACGCTTGTCATGGAAAGCCAGCCAGTAGCCGTTTCCAATGCACCCACCACAGAAAATGACATAAATTCCTATGAATTGATGGGGGATGTCGCATTTGAAAAAGGAGATTACCTTTTTGCAAAATACTGTTGGGACAGGGTGGTGGAGCTGAACCCAGCGCATCCTGGAATTTACCGTAAACTTGGTTTGATGACGGCGGAGCATTTGCATGACCACCGTGATACCGGAATCCGATATTTGCAACAAGCCTTAGAAGCCAATGCAAAGGATAAAGAAGTGAAAGCTGCGCTGAAAAACCTGCACCCCCTTCCCCCTGAATCTACGGTAAAAGCCCAGTCGGAGGCTATAGCTCCAGTGGAGCCCTTGGTAGAATCACCAGCAGCCCCAGAACCTCCTGCCAAACCCGCTGTATCACCTGGTACCGTGCTCATTACCGGCGCAACAGCTGGCATTGGTCGTGCCACGGCAGAAATTTTTGCCCGCAATGGGTACCGTCTTATTCTGACTGGCCGACGTGTGGAGCGCCTGGTAGCATTGAAAAAACAATTAGAAGCAGCTTATCAAACGGAAACACTCATACTGCCCTTCGATGTGCGTGATGGAGGCGCTGTGCAAGCCGCGCTGAATAATTTGCCTGCTTCTTTTCAGGACATCGACATATTGGTCAATAATGCAGGCCTTGCTAAAGGCTTTTCCTCCATACACGAAGGCAGTCTGGAACACTGGGAAGCGATGATTGATACCAATGTAAAAGGGCTTCTGTATGTGACGCGTTGCATTTCCCCGGGCATGGTAGCACGCCGAAAGGGGCATATTATCAACCTTGGCAGCAGCGCAGGCAAAGAAGTTTACCCGAAAGGGAATGTATATTGCGCCACTAAATTTGCCGTAGATGCGCTCACAAAGGCCATTCGCCTCGACTTGCATGCGCACAATATACGTGTCAGCCAGGTCAGTCCGGGGCATGTGGAAGAGACGGAGTTCGCCATCACCCGATTCGACGGAGATGCGGAACGCGCCAAAATTTACGAGGATTTTCAGCCCCTCAAATCGAGCGACGTGGCAGATGTGATATTCTTTATGGCCACGCGCCCTGCGCATGTGAACATCCAGGAGGTGCAACTATTTGGGACCCAACAAGCAAGTAGTATGGTGATTGATCGGAGTGGGCGGTAGACGGTAGACGGTTTGCACAACATCTGTTCAATTGTTTGGGATTGATTTTCAGTACTTTAAATCCAAATACAATCCAGGTAATATTTGCTTAGGTGCTGAAAATCAATGCCAAGCCAAAGATCTAATGTTGTGCAAACCGTCCACCGTCCATCGTCTATCGTCCACCGTTTTACGTTGTGTCGTAGTGGCGTTGTGTGAGACTTTTTTTGTCGTAATGAGGATACACCTACTGAAGCATTTCCAAAACGAGCGCCGAATTTCTTTCTAAGTTCAATTTTGAAATATCCCCAATTATCGCTCCTGTAACCACATCCCGCGCCTGACTAAACCCTTGCATCCGCTCCGCAAAACGCCCGGTTTCCACTGTGCGGGCTTCGTTTGCAGTATTCAGCACCACCATCACCGTTTTTGCATCATCGTAACGGAAATAGGTGTAAACCCCATCCACGGGCACAAACTGCATCAGTTTGCCCGATTGCAGGGCTGGTGTGGCATTTCGGTAACGAATCAAAGTGCGGGCGTAGTTGAAAGCCTCATTTTCTTGCGCGCTGCGGCCCTCCGCCGTGAATTTGTTCTGCGCATCTCCAGCCCATCCGCCGGGAAAGTCTTTGCGGATATTGCCATGAGAGGGATGCTCATTGCCTGTACCAAGTATCTCCGTAGCATAATAAATCTGGGGGATACCGCGGGTGGTCAACAGGAATGCCATGCCGCTTTTGTACTTGTTGAAATCCTCTTTTACTGTCGTGTAAAATCGCGTAAAATCATGGTTGTCAAGCATTACAACGTTGCGATAAGGGTTCTTATAAAAATGGTCTTTGGCCAAAGTGTAGTAAATTCTAGCGGCCCCTTCCGTCCAGCCTTGTTCGCGGGTAAGCGCTTCCTGAATGGCAAAACACAATTGGAAATCAACCACGCCCGGCAGGTTGGAGTCGAAATTGGCGTTTTTCATGGGCTGGTCGTCGGCGAAAAAACCCTGGATCGACACCCCGTGTTCCCATATTTCACCAAACATGCCCAGATTCGGATATTCTGCCAGCAATTCCTGGCACCAGCGGCTGCAAAATGCTTGATCTGAGTAAGTATAGGTATCAATCCTCAGATCGTCGAGGCCAGCATACTCAATCCACCAAATCGCTTGCTGGATGAGGTAGTTGGCCACATGCGGATTGCGCTGGTTGAGGTCGGGCATGTGGGTGTCGAACCAGCCGTCGTTGAAATGCTTTTTGTCCCAGTCGGAAGCGTAAGGATCAAGCAGTGTTGGTGCGCGGTAGGTTGTTTTGGTAAAAGTCGGCCATTGGTTGAGCCAATCCCTGGAAGGCAGGTCTTTCATCCAATAATGTTGGTCGCCGATATGGTTGAGTACCACGTCACGGACGACTTTAATGCCGCGTTCATGGCATTTTCTGACCAAGTGCCGCAGCAAGTCATTGGTGCCAAAGCGGCGGTCTACCCGATAGTGATCGGTGACGGCGTAGCCGTGATAGGAAGCTTCAACTTGATCATTTTCCAATTCCGGGTTGAGCCAAATGGCAGAAATTCCCAGGTCTTGAATATAGTCGAGATGGTTGATAATACCTTGTAAATCACCGCCATGTCGCCCAACCAAGGAGTCGCGCTGGAGACCTTGGTGCATTCCCGTTACATGGTCGTTCAGTGTGTCGCCATTGGCAAAACGGTCGGGAAAAATGAGGTACATGACGTCTTTATCCGTCACCCCCTGGGCTTTAACAGCGCTGCTTCTGGAATAAATAGGAAAAGCGTGTATAAAAGAAAAATCGCCGCGGCTAAAGATTATAGGCACGACCTGAGGCTTGGCATTGGCACTGATATCCAGGGTGATAAACAAGTAATTGGGGCTTTCAGCCTTTTCTACTTTGCGGAGCTTAATGCCTTTAACAGTGCCTAATTTCACCGTAAAAAAGGCCACGCTGTCGCGATGGACGAGGATTTCCACCCAATTGTGCTGCATGCCCGTCCACCAGTTGGCAGGTTCTACCCGTATCGGATTTGAAACGGGGACTGTTTTTGGTGCAGCAGCGTGACGGTAGGGGTTTCCTAGAAAGTTATTACAGCTGAGAAAACCAAACAGGGTAATGAGTAGCAGCGTATTTCGCATGGTTGCATTGATTTGTTTTGAAAAGCGGCAGCCTTCACAGGCAAGCACAAAAGTAGCCGTACTGGGCCAAATGACCCAGTACAGCTTGCACGCAGGGGATCAAACAGGAGTATTCAATTCCTTTTGAACAGCCCGATCAAGAAAAGCACCACCAACGCGCCGATGACAGCAGTTAAAATGACACCCAGCAGTCCGCCGCCAAGGCTTACATGCAGCACCGTTCGGAGCAACCAGCTTCCTACAAATGCGCCAATAATGCCAATGACGATGTTGCCAAGCAAACCAAAACCGTAGCCATGTCTGATTACGCCAGCCAACCAGCCAGCGACGGCGCCAATAATCAGGGTGAAAATCAATTCGTTCATTTCCATATTTATAAAATTTTTGGTGAAAAATCTTTGAAAAAAACAGGTTCTACATTTGTTTTTTGGTACTAAGCATAAAGCAAGTAAA
The DNA here is from genome assembly GCA_038246345.1 of Chitinophagales bacterium. Lineage (GTDB taxonomy): Bacteria > Bacteroidota > Bacteroidia > Chitinophagales > Saprospiraceae > M3007. Next base: position 28,279 of record JBBRWA010000013.1, on the reverse strand, counting down.
TTGTCTATTCAAACTCACTCATCACTTTCCACCAAGGTTACAGCACCTGCTGCCAATAAGAAAAATACCCCGGCCATGACAATTGCATACATGGCGTTGTTGTGAAACAAATACTGCACGATCGGGCGGTTCACCACGCCACTGATGATTTGAGGAATGGTGATAAATAAATTGAAAATACCCATAAAAACGCCTATCTTATGGATGGGCAGCGATCCGGCCAACATGGCATAGGGCATCGCAAGAATACTGGCCCAAGCCATGCCAACGCCGATCATGCTAAAAATCAGAAAGTTGGGTGAAGTAGCGAAATACATTGAAATCAACCCGACACCGCCACAAATCAGGGATACCATATGGGTCTTTTTCCGGCCAATCCGCTTGGCAATGCTCGGCAGGCACAAGGCGTACACTGCCGATACAGCGTTGTAAACCCCAAAAATGATCCCAGTCCAATTGCCGGCATCACTGTAGGCTTGAGAATCTGTTTCATTGATGGCACAGCCATATACATGGTGCGCAATGGCTGGTGTGGTGAAGACCCACATGGAAAACAAACCAAACCAGGAGAAAAACTGCACCCATCCCAGTTGTCGCATCATTTTGGGCATATTAGCCAAGTCCTTGATAATCAAAGATATGCCACCTTTTTCATGCGGAATTGGGTCAACGCCAGAATATTGTGCCTGCTCGGCAGGAGAGTACTCCTTGGTGGTCATAATAGTCCACAAAATGCAGGCAAGCAGCAAGATGCCGCCGATATAAAACGACCATTTTACGTTTTCAGGCACCAAGCCAGCGGCTGCGGTATCCAATACGCCCGCTTTTTTGGCCAAAAACCAGGGCAACCAGGAGCCGATAACGGCACCAACGCCAATCAGCGCAGTTTGTACGGAGAATCCAAGTGTCCTTTGCTGCTCGGGCAATTTATCGGCTACCAATGCCCGAAATGGCTCCATGGCCACATTAAATGCTGCATCCATTACCATGAGCATGCCGGCGCCCATCAGTACCAAGGGTAGGGCAGCGGCAAGAATGCCAGCGTTAGGCATGAGCATCATGCCAAAACAAGCAGCAATGGCTCCGGCCAAGAAATAGGGCTTACGACGCCCCATCCGGTTCCAGGTGCGGTCGGAATAGTGACCAATGAGCGGCTGTACGATCATGCCGATGATTGGGGCTACCAACCAGAAGTTTGGCAGTTCGTGTACATCGGCCCCATAGCGTTGCAGGATGCTGCTGGCGTTCCCGTTTTGAAGGGCAAATCCAGCTTGAATGCCCAAAAAGCCCACGCTCATGTTCCAGATACTGCGGGTCGAAAGAAGAGGTTTGGAATCAGCGCCGCCTTGAGCGGGTGTAGAGGTTGCCATACAGGTAGATTTTCGCTTTGAAATGAAGCCATTCGAAAAGAAATCGAACAAGCTTGTGGCAAAGATGAAAAATCAATGGCTACTTTCTTATTTTTTTTTGAAATCGGGTCGGCCTTGCCAAGCGTCGGGCGCGTACCGCGCAAAAAAACTCACGCGAAGCCACTACGACACAACGTCGCGGTGTGAAACTTTTTATGCCACGTTCTCAGCATGAAATATAACAGGCAGTATCCATTACACCCCACCAAAGGTTCCTACCTTCCAATCGTACGGCCGCTTTTTAAACTCCTCCAGTTTCTCTTGCAATTTGTAGTCGATCAGCGCTTTTTCCGCTGCTATTTTGGAAAGGGTGATGTAGTTACTCGTCTCCGTATCATATTTAACCTTGTTTCGGGTGACGTTGCCGCGCAGGGTCGTTGTCTCCAGATTGGCCATTTCGAACACGTGCTCGTGCTCATGCAGCAAGTAATCGTAAGGGCTGCGGTAAGAAATCAATTTCACCAGAATCGGTGCCGTTTCTATGGCCACAAAAAGCAGCATGATAAACAAACTGGCGATCAACATGGCCTCACTTTTTTTCGTCAGCCGACTGAGTGCTTCCATACGGGCGGCCAGTCCATTGTAGCGAGCGCGCTCCAGCGAAGCGGTTTCGGTGCCGATATTTTTTTCCAAGGCTTGAACGGCCTGTTCTTTTTCGAGAATAAGTGGCTGGTTCAGCGCCATCAGCGCTGTGAGTTCAGCCTGTGCCAGATCGGCTTCGTTCTTTTTGGCGCGGTAAATCGGGCCAAGATTTTTCTTTTTGGAGCCACCGGTGCCGTCCGCTTCTTGCACGGCCAATTTGGTTAGCGTATCGCGGGCAGCAGTTTTAACCGTTATTTCATCCTTCAAAGCGGCAATTTGCGCCCTATTATCTGTAATTTCCACTTGAAAGCGGTCTTTCACCCGGTCCTCCTGCGATTTGAACACTTCCTGCTCCATCTGTACCAATTCCGACTGAATTTCTTTTTCAAATATTTTCATTTCCAACGGCTTTGAAATCACCAGCGCCAGCAGCACCGCCAGCACCACTCGGGGCAATGCCACCACCAAATCACGGTACCATTTCCCATAACTTTTCATGCTCATCACGATATAGCGATCGAGGTTAAATATCATCAGTCCCCACACCAGTCCAAAGGCCGCAGCAGCCCACCAGGAATCAAAAACCGTGTACAAGGCGTAGCCAGAAGAGAAAAAAGCCAACAAGCCCGTAAAAAAGATGGTGGCACCGATGCCAACGTACTTGTTTTTGTCGGAAGGGCACTTGTCCAGAATGGAAGCGTCTACTCCCGAGCAGTAGCGGAAGAATTGTTCAATGTTTTTCATAGCAGTAACTCGTTTTATTATCGCACAGCGAAACCGCAAAAGACTCCGATTTATTGGCTGGAAAATTGTTTTTTCGATGGGCAGGAAAAAAAGTCAGACAAATGAGTGTCAAAATCTTATTTGGGTTGGTGGAAAATTCGTTCCTTTGTGCCAGAATTAAAAACCAGCACCGCAAACGTTTTTTGAAATCTTATGCTTAGTCGCCGCAGCGTTCGAATTAAAGTGATGCAACTCCTCTACATGCTCAACCGTGATGAGGAACTTACCCCTAAAGAGGTGGTAAACATGTACAAAGATGGCATCTGGAAAGCCTTTGAACTATACATTTTCCAATTGTACATCTTGCTCCGCGTAGCGCAATACGCCGAAAAAGATGCCGAAATTCGAAAAGCAAAACACCTGCCTTCTGACGAAGACAAAGTATTTGAGCCTCGCCTGAGTACCAACGAATGCACCAAAAGTCTCGCCAACCACGTTGATTTTTTGAAACTTGTAAAAAAGTACAAAGCGAACGATGGTGTTGATGAAGACCATATCCGTTCCCTGTACAATACTTTCTGTGACACCGCTGAATTCAAAGCCTATGCCGCTTTGGAAAATCCGGAAACAAAAGATCACGCAAAAGTTCTCCTCGAATTATACCGTTCCCTCGCTTCCAGTGAGTTGTATTCTGACATGTCTGAAGACCGCTACAGCAATTGGGCGGACGATGACTCTCTGGTAAGTGGTGCCATGAAAAAAACGCTGAAATCTATGCCTGTGGAAGGCAAGTTTTTTGCGGAACACGAGCCATCTGATGCCACGGTACTTGAATTTGGTGAAGAATTGCTGCGCAAAACAGCCGCTGAAGACCGCGCCCTGTTCTCGGAAATTGAGCCGACACTCAAAAACTGGGATGCCGATCGCGTCGCGATACTCGATATGATCATGCTCAAAATGGCGCTGTGTGAACTCCTGCACTTCCCAACCATTCCAACCAAAGTGACTCTCAACGAGTTTGTTGAAATTTCCAAATCATATTCAACCGACAAGAGCAAAGAGTTTATCAACGGCATTCTTGACCATTTGATGAAAGACCTGCTCGAAAGTGGCCGTATCGTGAAAGAAGGCCGCGGCCTGCAAGAGTAATGACTGCCCGACTTGAGCCATTTTTCAATCGCCTGACCAAGAATCGCAAGCATTTTGGCAAATGGGCACGTCGTGTTGGCGTGCAATGCTACCGGCTTTACGATAACGATATCCCAGGCACCCCGCTTGCGGTGGATATTTATGACAATATTGTGCACATCGCCGAGTATGAGCGCGAACACGGCATGACAGCCAACGAACACGCCCAATGGCTCTCAGAATGTGTTGAAGTTGTCTCTGAAGTACTTGAAATTCACCCTGATAGCATTTTCCTGAAATACCGCCAACGGCAAAAAGGCTTGCAACAGTACGAGCGGTTTTCGCGGGTGGGCGCTGAATTTATCGTCCGGGAAAATAACTTGAATTTCATCATCAATCCCACCGACTACCTTGATGTAGGGCTTTTTCTCGACCATCGTATTACCCGGCAAATGGTGCGGGAAAATGCTGCCGGAAAGCGCATGCTCAACCTTTTTGCCTACACGGGTTCCTTCTCTGTGTATGCTGCCGCTGGTGGCGCTACGGAAACCCTGACGGTCGACATGAGCAATACCTACCTGCAATGGGCCGACCGCAACCTTGCCCTCAATGGCCACGCAGGCCCTGAACACCGCTTGCTCCAGGCTGATGTACTGCAGTGGCTCAAGCAGCCGACCACCGAGGGCTTTGACATCATCGTCATCGACCCGCCGACTTTTTCCAACAGTAAACGCATGGAAACCACGCTCGACACCCAGCGGGATCATGTTTGGATCATCAATCAAGCGTTGGAGCTTTGCGCACCTAACGGACTTATTTGGTTCTCTACCAATTACCGGCGCTTTAAATTATCGGAGGAACATATCCGCGCTTCCAAAATTCAGGATATTAGCAAGCAAACCATCCCGCCCGATTTTCGGAACGAGCGGATTCACCAGTGTTTTAAGATTTGGAAGTAAGGCGTTGTCGCTGGGCTTCGTACAGCACAATTCCCGCTGCGACACTCACATTGTAAGAGTCGAAGTCCGTGGCCTGGGGGATTTTCACTACTTTATCGGACATTTTCAACAGTTTAGGATGCACCCCCTCGCCTTCAGCGCCCATCAATATGGCTGTAGGGATGTTGAAATCAGCTTCATAGAGCGGCTCTGAGCGCGCGCTCAAGGCCGTGGAAACCACCTGAACACCGCATTCCTGCAACCATTCCAAGGTGCTAAACAAGCTGCGCACCCTACATACGCGGATGCGGGCCAAAGCCCCAGCGGATGCTTTCATCGCTTCCTCGTTTGCCAGCGCTGAGCCCGATTGCGGCACGATCACGGCATGAGCACCCGCGCATTCCGCAGAGCGGCAGATGGCACCGAAATTGCGCACATCGGTCACGCTGTCCAACATAACCAAAAGCGGTACTTCACCCGATTCAAAAACAAAAGGCAACACGTTTTCGAGCGACTGATATTCCACCAAGGCCAAATAGGCCACCACGCCCTGGTGCTGGCCTTTTACCATTTTGTTCAACTTCTCTTTGGGCACCACTTGCAGCGTGATGCCGTATTCCTTGGTCAAATGGCGAATTTCTTTCTCCACCTCGCCGCGTTCGCCTTGTTGGAAAAATACTTTCTCCACAGCTTTGCCAGCGCGGATGGCTTCGGTGACCGGATGATGGCCGTAAATGAGATTTTTGTCCATGTTCCCGCAAAATTAATTTTTCCTGGCGGCTTGTGGCTTTCTGTTTTAGAAATAACTTTGTCTCTCAAGGAAAATATGAAAACAATACTATCCAAACTAAATCCCGCCTTCGATCACCGCAACCGTTTGGCAATCATGGCACTGTTGGTCTCCAATGAACGGATGGACTACAACACCTTGCGCGATGAACTGGAGCTAACCGATGGCAACTTGGCTAGCCATTTAAAACCGCTGGAATACCAGGGGTACATCACCTTCCACAAGGTTTTTATAGCCCGCCATCCTCAAACTACCTACTCCGCCACCGAGCCTGGCCGCGCAGCTTTCAAAATTCATTTGGATGCCTTAGAAGCAATGATAAATCTTGGACGGGAAGAATGATAAACGGTTGACGGTTGACGGTGGACGGTTGACGGTTGACGGCTTGCACGGCATTTGGGTTTTGGTTTGGCTTGGGTTTTTCAGCACTTAATTCCAGGCACTGGATTGGGTGCTGAAAAACCCAAGCTAAACTGGAAAAGGATGCCGTGCAAGCCGTCCACCGTCCACCGTCCAACGTCCACCGTCTACCGTCCAACGTCATCCTTGTTCAGTCCTTCCAAAAAAGGCACAAACCTGAAAGAATCCAAAACCTCTTCCTGAAACTTCGTTTCTGACAAACGGGTAATTTTCAGCATTTGCTGAATTTCGCTGCCGACAGGTATCACCAAAACCCCGCCGATAGCGAGTTGTTGTTTCAAGGGTTCTGGCACGACGGGTGCACCAGCGGTCACCACTATTTTTTTATAAGGGGCATGTGTTGATAGGCCGAGTGATCCATCGCGAAAAAAACAATGTACGGTGCGGAAGCCCAATTCGGCAAGCAGTGATTTGGCTTGAAAATAAAGAGCCTCCTGCCTTTCTACGGTGTACACTTTTGCGCCCAATGCCGCCAAAATTGCCGCTTGGTAGCCAGAGCCTGTGCCGATTTCCAGGACTTTGTCCCTGGATTCTATTTGTAATAAAGCTGATTGATAGGCTACTGTGAACGGCTGGGAAATGGTCTGCTCGTTGCCAATTGGAAATGGTTTGTCCTCGTACGCATGGTCTTCAAAATCTTTTGCAAGAAAAAAATGTCGCGGCACCGATCCCATGGCCGCCAGCACTGCTTCGTCGGTAATTCCCCTGCGCCGCAAGGTATCGACCATGCGTTTGCGTAATCCTTTATGTCTGTAAGAGTCGTTCAAAGCAGTGATTGTAGCCTTTTCAGGCATTTAATTTATTATTTTTGGGAAATGAGCAGCGAAAGTACGGTTTGAAAAAATAATTTTGCCTTCAATGCTGGAACAGCTTTAAGTTTACCGACCTTTTCATTTTCGAGAACCTTTCTATTTCTACACTAATTCGATTTTCAATATGGCAATTCCAATAAAATTTGGCACCGATGGATGGCGGGCAATAATCGCTGACGACTACACATTGGCCAACGTGATGCGCGTAGCAGAAGCTACCGCGGTGTACATGAAAAAAAACAAAATGAAAAAAGCGGTGATCGGTTACGATTGTCGTTTCGGCGGGCTGATGTTCGCTTCCTCTACCGCGCAGGTGCTTGGCGCACATGGCATTCAATGCTATATTGCGAGCGCTGGGTTTGTCAGCACGCCGATGGTAAGCCTGGGTGTCGTGAAATTGAAGGCAAATTTGGGCATTGTCATCACGGCCAGCCATAATCCACCTTCTTACAATGGCTACAAATTGAAAGCTGCTTACGGAGGCCCAATGATTCCCGCAGATGTAACGGAGGTGGAAAACCTGATCCCGGATGAGTGCTCTATGAAATCGCTTCCTAGTTTAAGTGAGCTTCGGGCGAAAAATTTGCTCAAAGAAGCAGACCTGGAAGGCATGTATATCAAACATGTCAAGAAAAATTTTGACCTGAAACTGATCAAAACCGGCGCTGGCAAAATTGCCTACGATGCCATGTTCGGCGCTGGCCAAAATGTAGTAAAAAAGCTGTTGCCTGGGTGCATATTCCTGCATTGCGACAACAACCCAGGCATGCACGGCCAGGCACCAGAGCCCATCCATCGCAACCTGAGTCTACTGAGTGAAACCATCAAAAAGAATCCCAAAATAACCGCTGGCCTTGCCAACGATGGCGATGCCGACCGGATTGGGATGTACGACGAAGACGGCAATTTTGTGGACAGCCACCACCTCCTGTTGATCTTGTTGTTGTACCTGCACAAATACAAAGGCATGACGGGCAAGGTCGTTTTCACCTTCTCCGTGACCGATAAAATGAAAAAAATGGCCGAAAAATTTGGTCTCCCTTACGAAATCACAAAAGTTGGTTTCAAGTATATTGCGGAAATCATGACGAAGGAGGATATTCTCGTCGGCGGCGAAGAGTCGGGTGGATTGGCGGTGAAAGGCCATATTCCAGAGCGCGACGGAGTTTGGATGGGTTTGTTGGTATTCGAGTTTATGGCGCATACCGGAAAAACGCTGAAAGGGCTGGTCGCGGAAGTGTACAACGAAGTTGGCGCTTTTGCATTTGAGCGTGACGACCTTCATATTACCGAAGAACAAAAGCAAAACGTGATCAAAATGTGCAAGAACCGTGCTTACACCGCTTTTGGAAAATATAAAATCACCGGAGTCGAAGATATTGACGGTTGGAAATTCATTTTTGGCGATGAAAAATGGGTGATGATACGCGCCAGTGGCACCGAGCCAGTGTTGCGCGTGTACGCCCAATCGCCCGACCTGGCCGAATGCCGCGCCATGCTTGACGCTACTAAAGCAACCATATTATGAAAATAGCCATCGGCTGCGACCACGCAGGGTTCCCATATAAAGAAGGCATCATTTCGATGTTACAGGCTCAAGGCCACATGGTGCAGGATTTCGGCACCCATTCTCTCGATTCTGTAGATTACCCCGATTTTGCCCATCCGGTAGCGGAGGCGGTGGAAAGTGGGCAGGCAGATCGCGGCATTTTGATTTGCGGCAGCGGCAATGGTGTGGCTATGACAGCCAACAAACATCAGCAAATCCGCTGCGCCATCTGCTGGACGGAAGAACTGGCTTCCCTGGCACGGCAACACAACAACGCGAATATCATCGCCTTGCCAGCCCGTTTTGTTCCAGAAATACTGGCCCAGGCAATGGTGCGGATATTCCTCAGTACAGATTTTGAAGGTGGACGGCACGGGAATCGGGTTGATAAGATTTCTTGTGCCTAGTGCTGCATAATCGACATAAACATAATCTTGAGCATAGTCCTACATGATTCATCCCTTATTTTTTTGGAGAAAAAATAGGTATAAATTTGCGCGTTTGTGTATAATTATTGGTCGGACGATGAAAAATCGTCAGACCAAATGGCCCTCGTCCGACCACCTTTCGTGGTCTGACGAATAAGTAAAAACGAATGCAACCGATTCACCTAGCCCTTCCATCTAAAAATACCAAGGATTCACGAAAATAAGGGATGAATCATATTTCGCCTTGCCCAATACAATGAAAATTTAGCACCAAAAACCCACTTTGTCGCTATGTGTACTAAAGAGGAAGCCTAACTATAGTATTGAAAATCAAATATTTATAAACAAACCAATAAAAAATTCAAATCGTGAAAAAACGCCCCATTCTTCTGATCCTTGCATTGGCCTTTTTACAGGGATTATGCGCCCAAGAAACCTCAAAAGACAGCTTAAAAGTTTCGCTGGGCGTATATGTAGCGCCATATTACAATGTTGATTTCAACAAACCATCCACGGATACCCGCCCTGATTTTTTACGCTTACAACAGAAACAGCGAGGTCAACATCAACCTTGGCTTTATAAAAGCGCAACTTGAATCAAACAGGGTACGTGCCAATGCAGCTTTGGCGGATCGAAGGTCGATTTCTGAAGAGCAATAGCGATATTTTCTTAAAAGGTAGCGCTGGCTTCACCAACAGTAATGCCTGTATTACAACTTCCATTGCTGTCGCTTTTTGATAAAAAATCACTGCTATTTTGGCAGTGCATGCATCCTGATTGGTTTTTTAGCGTTATTACAGTGACGTTGGGCATATTTCTACCCTTTTTTCAGGGTTTGGCAATAAAATTGCCGATTAAACAGCCTGATTTCATTGTAAAAATGGTTTTTACAATGTCTTGATTTTAACCACGTAATTTTTTATGAAATTTAAACTTTTGATTTTTTCCCTGTTGCTGGCGATCAACTTGCCCGCTCAAACAGGCGTACAACCAGATACGAGTAAAAATCCAGTACCACTCGGGGCAGGCCGTTCCTTACGCAAAAAGCGCTTTTACGAACTTCCAGATGCAAAGCCATTTGCAGCTGAAATCAAAGCTGATGACTTAAAAGCATTGCTATATGTGCTGACGGCAGATTCGCTCCAAGGTCGCGAGACTGGTCAAGTTGGCCAGCAAAAAGCCGCCCAGTTTATTGCAGAGCAGTTCAAAGCTGCTGGTATTCCAGCTAAGGCAGATCGAAACTCCTATTTTCAACAGGTTTTGTTGCGCAGCGATACATGGTCAGAAATAGGCCTTGCAGTTGATAAGCAGGAATTCAAAAACCGCTCGGATTTTTATGTTTTCCCAGCCTTTACTACTGATGCTCCGAAGGTTGAATTAAAGGATGTCGTTTTTGTTGGATATGGTATTGAAGATGCCGCTTACAATGATTATGAAAAAACCGATGTAAAAGGCAAAGCTGTTATTTTTTATGACGGCGAGCCGCTTAACCCCGATGGGAAATCACTACTAACGGGTAACGAGTTCCGCTCCAACTGGTCTGTTGATTGGCGCAAAAAAGTAAAGTTGGCCAAGCAGAAAGGCGCTATAATGGTTTTTATTATTGACCCGAATTTTAAAGAAAGTGTCAAACGGAACCGCAAGCAGATTTCTACTTATGGCTGGAAGCCTGCGGGAACCCAGGTATCCATGGCATCTGGCGATTTGATAAACTGTGTCTTTATTTCAACCGATGTAGCAGATGCCATTTTTGGCGAAAAAGCCAAAAAAGCAGCAGCAGAATTTAGCGACCTTCAAAACGGGGAGAAGTTCAAGGCTGTAAAAATAAAAACAAAAATTGAGGTACGGCTAGACAAAACAAGTAAGACGCTTGAAGGCTCCAACGTATTGGCTGTCATAGAAGGCTCTGACTCATTGCTCAAAAAGGAGTATGTTATGATTACGGCTCACTATGACCACCTCGGTATGCCAGACAGCTCGGTGATTTATCACGGCGCTGACGACAATGCCAGTGGCACTTCAGCGGTTATCGAAATTGCCCGGGCATTTCAAACGGCTAAGGAAAAAGGTGTCGGGCCTAAGCGCACGGTAATTTGTATGTTGGTTAGTGGCGAAGAAAAAGGGCTGCTTGGTTCACAGTATTACACCGAAGTCCCCTTGTTTCCACTTGAACGCACCGTTGCCGACATCAATATAGACATGATTGGCCGGGTAGACGAGCGCCATGCCGGCAACCCTGACTATGTATATGTAATTGGTTCTGATCGCATCAGCACAGAACTGCACGACATCAGCGAGATGCAGAACGATGAAAACACAAAATTGGAGCTTGATTACAAGTACAACGCCAAGGACGACCCGAACCATTACTACGAGCGCAGCGATCACTACAATTTTGCGGAAAAAGGAATTCCTTCCATTTTCTATTTCAATGGCACGCATCCCGACTATCACCGTCCGACAGATACGGCAGATAAGATCAATTTTGATGCCTTGGCAAAACGGGCCCAGTTAGCATTCAATACCGCGTGGGAAATTGCAAATCGTCCAACGCGCTTGCAGTTGGATGTGCCACAAGAGAAAAAGAGAGATGAATGATGAAAAGTAGGTTTCAAGGTTTCAGGTTTCAAGGTTTCAGGTTTACGTGATTTGTTTGTAGCTTGATAAACAGTTTCAAAGCAACAACAAATCGCGTAAACCTGAAACCTTGAAACCTGAAACCTTGAAACCTACTTTTCATCACTTCCCTAGTTTTTGCTTCCATTCCTGAATCGCCGCTTGAATCGCCTCCTTTCTATTCTCCGGATCAGGGTGTGTGCTTTGAAATTCCGGCGTGCGGTTTGGCCCTGCTGCCTGTTTCAATATCTCCATGACCTTAATTAAATTTTCAGGGTCGTATTTGGCTTCGAGCATAAAACGCACCCCGAGGTTGTCGCTTTGCAGCTCTTGCCCTCGACCGTATTTCATTTGAATCATATTGGCAACTGACTGGGCAATGTAACCTGTATTTGGGTTGGAGGGGTCGTACGTTGCCATGGTGACGGCACCAGTAAGTCCCTGAGCCAGTTCCATTTGCGCCATTTTCTCGGCACTATGGCGGGCTACTACGTGCCCAACTTCGTGGCCAAGTACACCCGCGAGCATATCATTGCTGATGGATTTTCCGTCGCTCGTCAGGCGCATGAGCAGACCTTCGGTGATGAAGATTTGCCCGCCCGGTAAAGCAAAGGCGTTGATGGTATTGGGATCGGCCAACAGGTGAAACTCGTATTGGTAGGGTGTATTTTTGGCTGCAGAGTTTTGCACCACGTTTTGCCCTACTTGTTTGACCAGGTTGGTGGCATCTTGATTGCGGCTCAGGCCACCCATTTCCTGCGCCATTTGGGGCGCTGTTTCAAGGCCCATCCTGATCTCTTGTTCCGTCGTCATGTTGATATGCTGGGTGTCACCCGTGATATCATTGACGGAACTTTGGCCATAGTATTTGCACAGGGTAAAAGCGCCCATGACCAGGGCGATTATCAGCGTTGGCGGGATGCGGAAACCTCCGCTTTGATTCTTGAACATAGGAAGATCGTTTTGTTTTTGATACGCAATAATAGGTCAAAATATTGAATCAGCATCTTTGACGATGCTGTAACTATTTTGTAACCAATTGAAGCACACAAAAACAAAACCTCGTGCCACATCTGGCGCATGATATGTGCTACCAATTTACAGCACATTCGCCAGATGCGGCACGAGCATTATTGCCTAATTGAAGAGTCCACGAACATCGTCATCATCGTCATCCCCTTTACCCATTTCCCCGGCAAGATGATCTTTGAACACCCAGCGTGTTTGAATAAATTCCTTGCTCAGAAGGTCGAATTCGGCTAGGCCGTGCAAGGCCAATTCCATGAAAGTGTACAATTCATTGGCCTCGATTTTTGTGGCTTCAACGAGTTTTTTCAAACCAGCAACATCCTCTAATTCCTTTTGAAACTTCTTGGTGGCCAATTCGGTAAACAAATCCACTGAATTACCAGCGGAGAACCATGCTTTTATGACTCCAAAAGGATCGCGTTCCTGACCGCGCTTTAGCTTGGTAGGGTCCGAAAAATATTGTAGAAAAACTGTTTTTACCGCCTGTCCAATGAGGGTCATGGCAACTGCATGTGGACCCTCTTGTTCGCCTTCATACACCATTTCTACTTTGCCTGTGATGGCAGGAATAACACCCCAGAAATCGGTGATGCGGGCGGTTGTTTTACTTTCTCCGTTGCGCAACAATCGCCGCTCGGCGCTAGAGTACAGGTTTTCGTAGGCTGCAATGGTCAGTCGCGCACTCACGCCACTTTTTTGATCCACAAACTCGCTTTCACGTGCGGCGAAGGCTATTTCTTCGATCAGATTTTTTAGTATGGCAGGAACATGTATACGTTCCAACTGCTCTGGGCTGATCCGCGCCTCCTGTTCAGTGATTTTTCTGCCAACTTCTATGCTGTCAGGGTAGTGTGTGGTGATCTGGCTTTCTATGCGATCCTTGAGCGGCGTAATGATGCTGCCACGGTTGGTATAGTCCTCCGGGTTGGCGGTGAAAATAAATTCCACATCAAGCGGCAAACGGAGCTTGAAGCCGCGGATTTGCATATCGCCTTCTTGCAATACATTGAAAAGGGAGACCTGGATACGCGCTTGCAAATCGGGTAATTCATTGATCACAAACAAGCAGCGATGAGCGCGTGGAATCAGGCCAAAGTGAATAACCCGTTCATCAGAGTAGGGTAGGCGCAAGTTGGCGGCTTTGATCGGGTCTACATCGCCCACGAGGTCGGCGATGCTTACGTCGGGTGTAGCCAGTTTTTCAACATAGCGCTCATCCCGGTGCAGCCAATCTACAGGGGTCGCATCGCCTTTTTCCGCAATCAGGTCTTTCGCCCAGCGGCCAATGGGTGACATGGGATCGTCGTTCAGTTCACTGCCTGCAACTACTGGGACATATTCGTCCAGCAAGTGTATCAACATGCGGGCGATGCGGGTTTTGGCCTGGCCACGCAAACCGAGCAACAAAATATTGTGACGGCTGAGCACAGCCCGTTCCACATCTGGGATCACGGTATCATCAAAGCCATAAATGCCAGGAAAGATGTCTTCCTTACCTTTAATCTTTTCGATGAGGTTGGAACGAAGCTCATCTTTTACAGAGCGGGGCTGGTAGCCAGACTTTTTGAGGTCACCGAGCGTGCGGATTTTTTCGAAATTTTTCATTGCTGGGAGAAACGCGGCAGCGCAAGTTTTGTTTAGTTCGGATGGTTAGAATTATGATAAATCCGCGCCGTATTGCCTTTTTACTTTTCAAAATACACAGTAGATTCACCCTGGAAGCTGAGTTTGGTGGTATTGCCAAAGACCCATACGGACAAACCAGGGCAGGTTTTGATGTGTCTGGAAAAATCAGCCGTCAGGAATTTGGGCTTACCTGGAATGCTTTGACCGAGGCAGGTGGTGCCGTTGTATCAGATGAAGTGAAGTTTCAAGCCAATGTGCAGTACGTGAAGGGGTAGTTCCATCTTTAAAATCAAGCAATTGTGTCATTCCCAGCGCAGCGAGTAACCTGATTCTAAATTCTAACCCAGGTTCTTCGCTGCGCTCGGAATGACACAACTGCCTAGCTTTCAATGTAATTCAAGTTTGGTGCTCGCCAATGCGAAGATGTGTGCATACGCTAGAACTTTAAGCACTACATGATTTCTCCCATTAACTTTTCGCCAGCTCTGGGATCACTTTCTCAATAACTTCTTCCAAGCGCTCCAATGGCGTATATCCCCGCGCAACCATGTAATATTGTTCTTCGTGCGCGGGTTTGAGCAGCACCGTAGGATATCCGTTCACGCCCCAATTCGCGACAGTCTGAAACTCCATTAGTGTTTCGTAGCGGGTTTCTTCGCGTTGCATTTCTGCTAAAAAATCATCGGAAGGCAGTCCAAAATGCTCCACAAGAGGCTTATAGTTCCCCAGCACACTTAATTCAATACCATCGCGGTACAGCGTGTTTTGCAAGGTGTGGGCAAATGCCAACACGTTTTCAGGCTGATATTTGCGAAAAACGGTGAGTGCAGTGCCAGGCATTTCAGAGGAAAAAATGGCGGTTCCTGGTTCCAGGATGTTTTGAAGAAACGGCTCCCCGAATTTAATACCCGTACCTTTTTCCACATCAGGGTATGCCTTTCCGATGTAGGCCGCTACCTCGCCAATTGGCCCGGCACGCAAGCCCATAATCATACCACCCGACAGTACTTCAAAATCAATTTGGGCTGCGTATTTTTCGTGTAACTGCTGCATGACGGGGCTAAAACCGTAGCACCAACCGCAGAGGGCGTCGTATATGTAGATGAGTTTGTGTTGCATACTGGTGTAACAAGGTTTCAGGTTTCAAGGTTTCAGGTTTCTGGTTTACGCGATTAGTTGTCAAATTTGAAATACTGTTTCAAGGCAACGAACCAATCGTGTAAACCAGAAACCTGAAACCTTGAAACCTGAAACCTATTTTTCGTATCTTTGCCAGCAAATTTTCGCTAAGTAATCAATATGCTCAACAAACACATACGCAAAGTAGCCGTTCTCGGCTCCGGACTTATGGGCACTGGCATCGCCGCCCAACTCGCTGGCTGCGGCCTTGAAGTTTTAATGCTTGACCTGGCCAGCGCTGAGGGGGCACGCAATAAAATAGCCGCTGATTCCTTGGCCAGCGCCTTGAAAGCCAAGCCCGCCCCATTCTATGATAACAATTACGCCAGCCGCATCACCGTCGGCAATTTTGACGATGATTTTCCTAAAATAAAGGAATGCGACTGGATAATAGAAGTGGTGGTAGAGCGCCTGGACATTAAAAAACAGGTGTACGAGAAAGTGGAAAAATACCGTGCTCAGGGTTCGCTGGTCACGTCCAATACTTCCGGTATTCCCATCCATTTGATGGCTGAGGGCAGAAGCGAGGATTTCAAGAAAAACTTTTGTGGTACGCACTTTTTCAATCCTGTGCGCTACATGCGCCTGTTTGAAGTGATCCCGACAGCGGACACAAATCCCGACGTGACAGCGTTTTTTATGCACTTCGGCGACGTAATTCTGGGCAAACAAACCGTGCTGTGCAAAGACACCCCGGCATTTATCGCCAACAGGGTAGGGGTGTACGCCATGGCCAAAATATTCGAGCTTACCCATGAATTGGGCCTGGGCATCGATTCGGCCGATGCGCTTACGGGCCCGGCCATTGGTCGCCCGAAAACCGGCACCTTCCGCCTCGCCGATCTGGTGGGTATGGATACCGCCGTGCACGTCATCAATGGGATGAAACAAAACTGCCCCGACGATGAGCAGATTTCCAAAATGGAAGTGCCGGCATTTTTGAACTTCCTGGTGGAAAACAAATTCTTTGGCAATAAATCTGGACAGGGGTTTTATAAAAAAACGGGCGATAGAGATGCCAAAGGCCGCCCAGTAGTGCTGGCCTTAAATTTAGAAACCTTGGAATACGCGGTGCCGCAAAAGGCTAAACTTGCCATTGTAGATACGCTCAAACAAATTGACGAGCTGCCACGCCGCCTAAAAGCCATTTTCAAAGGTGATGACAAAGGAGCAGAACTCCTGCAGCGATCTTTTCTGGGGCTTTTTGCTTACGTATCCAACCGCGTTCCTGAAATCTCCGACACCCTTTATGCCATAGACGACGCTTTGCGTGCAGGCTTTGCCTGGGAGGTGGGGCCATTCCAATATTGGGATATGGTGGGTGTGAACGAAGGCGTTGCGCTGGCGGAGAAACAAGGCGAAAAAGTATCACCTTGGGTAAAAGAAATGCTGGCAGCAGGCCATACTTCATTTTACAAAAATGAAGCTGGTGTTCGGAAATACTACGACCAAGGCAGCAAATCCTACCAAGCATTGCCAGGCGGCGAGTCCTTTATCCTGCTGGACAGCTATCGAGGCAACAAGCCCGTATACAGCAATGCGGAATGCACCTTGCATGATATCGGTGACGGTGTGCTTTGCCTGGAATTCCATTCCAAAATGAACGCCATCGGCGAAGGTATCCTGCGTGGTATCAACGACAGCATCCAGATTGCAGAAGAGCAAGGCTGGCGCGGCATGGTTATCGGCAACAATGCCCAGAATTTCACCGTCGGGGCCAATATTATGATGATCGCCATGATGGCATATCAGCAAGAGTGGGATGAGCTAAACCAGGCAGTGAATATTTTCCAACAAACCTCCATGCGGATACGGTATTCTGCCATTCCGGTAGTAATTGCGACCCAAGGCTACGTATTTGGCGGCGGCTGTGAGTTTTCCATGCACGCCGATGCCGTAGTAGCAGGCGCAGAAAGTTATATCGGCCTGGTGGAAGTGGGTGTGGGAATTATCCCAGGCGGTGGCGGTACCAAGGAGTTTGCGGTGCGGCTCAGCGATGAAATGGCAGATGAAGGGGATGTACAGATTCCACGCCTGATCGAAAAATTTAAAACCATTGCGACAGCCCAGGTGGCGACCTCTGCCGATGAAGCTTTCAAACTTGGCTACCTGAAACACAACAAAGACAGCATCGTGCGCAATGTAGCCCGCAACATCAGCGAGGCCAAAAAGAAGGTGCTGGAATTGGCTACAGATTATGTCATGCCAATCCAACGCAAAGACATTACCGTATTGGGTCGCACAGGGCTGGGTGCGCTTTACGTAGCGGCGCATTCCTTGAAACTCGGCAACTACGCCTCGGATCACGATGTTCTCATTGCCAAAAAAGTGGCTTATGTTCTTTGCGGCGGCGACCTTACCAGCCAGCAGCAGGTGAGCGAGCAGTATCTCCTGGATATTGAGCGGGAGATGTTCTTATCGTTGTGTGGGGAGCCAAAGACGCTGGAGCGGATTCAGCACATGCTCGAAAACGGGAAGCCATTGCGCAATTGATGGGAGAAAAGGCGTATTTTTGTTTTTAAATTGAAGCGATTATTTAAATTAAAGCCAAATATGCTATGAGCAATCTTGTTATTTCACATGAAGTGCTAAGGCAAGCGGAAATGACTCCCGTAGAACTACGCTTGGAAATATCCATATTCCTCTATTCCAAAAAGCGGCTATCTTTTGATCAATCTCAGCGATTAGCTGGTGTAGAGAAGACTGCTTTTCAAGAAGAACTAAAAAAGCGTGGCTTACCCATCAGCTTGGATTCAGGCAATATAAAAATGCGTCTTGGTGACGATAACCCTAAACCAGCAGAAGGCAATTCCGTGCCGCATTTTCTCGCCGATGTGATTGGAGCCATGGATAATGCTTCTGGCGAAGATTTGGAAAGGATAGTTTCCCGTGAATTTCAAGAAATAGAAGGCGAATGGTAGCTATTTTGGATACCAATATCGTTGTAGATTTATTGCGAAACCAACGTGAGGCACCTGTCAAAATCCTTGATTATTTAGAGATATTTATTCCAATTACGGTTGTTGGAGAACTCCTGTTCGGCACAGCAATTTCTGCAAAACCTGACCAAAACAAGAAATTGGTTCTGGCCTTTTTAGCGAAATGCAAATTGATAGATCAAAATATTCAAGTTGCAGAAGCCTATGTTCTTGTACGGCAGCATCTACAAAGAAAAGGCATGCCAATTCCTGAAAACGATGTATGGATTGCAGCAGTTGCATTGGCAATTGACGTAAAATTAATCACCCGCGATCACCATTTTGCCCATATTGATTTAATAAAGGTGGAATTTTGGAAGTGATGCGTAAAGAATTCACATTCAAATGATCAAATTGACCCTGCCTCCTGGAATCGCCAACCTTATCTCCAACGTCGGCAACCCATTCCTCCTGTTCCCCGTAATCGTTTCCTATCTCACCGTTTCAGAGGTCGGTTTTGAAGCGGCCGAGCCATTGATTGTTACCTTGGCCGGCATTTTTGCACTGCTCAGTCTGTTCCTGCTGGTGCGCAAACTGCGCGGCGAAATCACCAACCTGGACGTTTCCGACCGGAAGCAGCGCGCCGTCAACGTGTACCTCCCTTCGATCGGAATGGTGCTTTTAGCGGCCCTGTATTTCAAATGGTCGAACCAACCATACCTGGGGCCAACCCTGTATGTGGGTTTGCTGCTTGCCACCTGCTTCGGCATTAATTCATTGAAAAAAATCTCCCTGCACACCGTAGTGGCCACCTATCTCAGCGCACTCCTGTTGCCAAAGTTGCTTTGGCTGGGCCTTGTATTCTTCAGCTTTTCCATCCTCATCGCCTGGTCGCGGGTCGTGCTGGGAAGGCATACAAAATCGGAAGTGATACTGGGTTGGTTTGTCGGTACAGCATTTGGGTTGCTGCATGTTGTATTATTCTAAGGGGTTTCTGGTTTCAAGGTTTCAGGTTAAGGGTTCCTGTGCTTGGTCTGATTTTATAGCTTAAGCCAAGAGAACCAACCTGCTTGGCTAAGTTAATAACAAATGCAAAGCAAATGAACCCTTAACCGGAAACCTGAAACCTTGAAACCAGAAACCCCCTTTATTGCACTTTGTCCCCCCGCAGCACCCGAAACCTTTTCCTTGCCTCTACCGCGAAAATACTGCCCGAGTAATCCATAAATATCTTCTCGTACAGCTCCTTGGCTTTATCCAAATCATTCAGTTTTGTCTCGTAGATCTGAGCGAGGGCGTAAAGTGCATTGTCGGCTCGGATATCTTCGGGAAATTTATCAGCTACGTCTTTATAAAGGGTTGCTGCTTTTTCCCAGTTGCGTTTTTTGGCATAAATCTGTGCTTCCAGGAAAAGGATGTCGTCCTGGAGCGAGTGTTCTGGGAACTCGCGGCGCAGCGTGTCCAGTTTTGAAAAGGCGTTTTCAAATTTATTTTGAAACACCATTAGTTCTGCCCCGGAATAGAGGGAGATGGCGGCAGAGGATGTATCGAGGTTGAGGTTGTCCATGATGAACACAGAAAGGTCGAGCGCATCGTTGGCGATAAGTTTGGACGTGGAAGCTTTCAGCACGTCGAACTGTGCCTGTGCCCATTGAAAATCACCGTTGAAATACGCCAGCCGCGCATTTTTAAACCGCGATTCTTGCCCGATGGTCTCTTCCTTAAAGTCTTTGTCGACCTGGCTGTACAGCAAAGTACTTTCCCATATATCGCCGTTGATGAGGTAGAAATCGCCGAGGTTTATTTTGGTGCGCGCCAGTGTTTCCCGGTTCAACCCTGGCATGACTTTTAGCTCTTCGAGCAAAGAAATTGCTTTAGAGAGGTTTTGCATGTAGTATGCTTCCAGGTCGGCCAATTGAAGCGTCAGTGGCGCTGTTTGAACCGTTTTCCCAAATTGCTTGATAAATGCCTCATATTCGGCTTCCAGGGTAGTCAGGTCTTGAACCGTAAAGGCATATCCTTCCGTGATTTTTTTCCGACGGCACTCCATCACTTCTTTTTTTGCATCGAAGAAAAACGGGCTGAGCCGACCTTTGTCTTGGATAATATACTCGTATCCTTCAATGGCAACATCGTAGTCGCTGGCCATGGCTGCATCTCCAGACAGGTTCATGATGCGTTGGCCGTTTTCGCCGAGTCGCCTGTCGAGGGCTTTGAATTGGCGTAGGGCGCTTTTGAAGTCCTTGCGCTGCACAAAGGACCAGGCGAGAATTTCGATGTAATCAGGGTTGTCGCTGCTCTGGACGCGTGCGTACAATTGGGTTTGTAGTTCGGTGTATTCTTCTGCCGCCAGTACTTGTGCCAGGCGGGTTTGCACCATCGATAGTTTTCCTGGGTCGGAGCCCAGTGCGTTGAGATAGGCTTCTATCATTTTTGTGGTTTCGCCTTTTCTGCGGTACAACTCGCCGATATTGAAGGCAAAGCGTTGTTGATCGCGGGTAAGGGTAGCGCCTTTTTCATAAGTTTGGAGGGCAAGGTCGTACTTGGAAAGGCTGGTAAACAATCGCGCCAGCCGTTCTACGGAAGCATAATCTGCCGCCATTTTGTCAATCGCCCGCTTGTATTGTGCGGCGGCTTCGGGCTCTTTGTTTTGTTTGTCGAACAAATTGCCATAAGCGACGTACAATCCTGTGTTCTCCGGAGCGTCCTTGATCTGCTTTTTGATCACCTTTTCACATTCGGCGTATTGCTCCAGGTTCATCAGGCAATCCACATAGCGGGTGAAATAGTATTCACTGCGCTTGTCTTTCTCCAGCAGTTGGCTGAACAATGCAGCAGCCTTCTCAAACTCTCCATCTGAAAAGTATTGGTTCGCTAGATTGGGGTCTTGTGCCTGTAGATGGTTGTTGTTCAGGCCAATAAATAAAAAAGTAAAAACAGCAAATAGCAGCGTGCGCATGGGCATTGTGTCAATTTTGTATGGGAGATGGGGGGCAAAGATAAGCGGAATAACAACGCGGCGTGGGGAGTTGTTTCGTTGTTTGTTGTTAGTTTTCGTTGTTCTTGGCTCCTTCATCGTTTCCAGCGCCCGCTCCCAGTTTCCTCCGCTTGCCCCAGCGCTGCCATCGTCACCAGCAGGCGCTGTATATCGGTCTTGCGCTTGGGACTGGATTTGCCTTCAAAAGCGGCAGCCAGTGCATTGATATCGGCTGGTTGCTCCAGGGCTGCCAGAAGGTCGCGCAAGGCGGCGGCCTGCTCGGGCAGCTTGTCGGGCCAGTTGCGCTTGACGGCGCTGACGACGACGACATCCGGCAGTTCCTCTTCTGCTATCAGTTTTCCCTGGGTGCCTACCTGCGCGGCATAGGGTGCCTGATACTCCGGGCGCAGCCAGCGCACCTGCCCGGCGGCTTCTTCGGTGACCCGCTGGGCGTTCAGTTGTGCCAGTCGCTCCAGTATTTCGGCTTCGGGCAAGTCGGTGGGCCAGCTATATGCCTCGGCCACGGCGGCATCGAGTTCGTCGTGCAGCTGGCGCAGCAGCCCGACCAGTCCCTGATCGTGGATGCGGCGCTCTTTCTCATTCAAGTCCGCCGTTAAAACGCGGAATATTGACTTTCAGCAGCAGGGAATAACCGCCCGTGTTCATGGTTTCCCAGAGGTTCTGCACCGCATGGAGGAAATGCACCGGGTCTTGGCGAGAATCTTCCAGTATTTTGCTAAAACCGCGTTCGGGCAGCAAGCCTACGTCCTCGGCGAACATGGTGAACAAGGCCCGCATGAGGAAGCGCGCCACTTGCTCGGGTTCATAGCCGCCTTCCAGCGAGCGCGCGAGCCGGGCCAGTCGGTGTACAATGCGATGCTGTGGCCCACATCCACCACCATGATAAAAGGTGGGCGGCCGCCATCGGTCAGTTCTTGGCGGGGGAGGCTGCGCACATATTTTTCGGCTTGTGCGCGGGCTTTGTCCATGGCAGTGTCCCAGGCTTTGCTGCCGCGCTGGCCGTGGCCGGTTTTGCGCTGGGCGCGTTGCTGCTCGCCGCTCAGCGAAAGCGCTGCTTCCCGGGTATCGGCATCTGCACCCTGTTTGGATTCCAGCACAAAATGGCCGCGTTTGTAGCAGTCGATAAAGTTTTTGTTGCCGCTGGTGCTGGGGATTGTTTTTTCAAACACGTAGGCGTTGTCGGATTCGTCGGGGGTTTTGGGCTGGGGTGGTTCCAGGCTGAGCAAGGCGCAAAGCTCGGTGATAAAGGACTGGGCGTTGGCGCGTTCTGCTGCGCCGGAGGCGGCCCAGCGGGCGATGAAGGTGGAGGTGTTGGATTTGATGTTCAAGGCGGTGGGTGGAAGTCGGTTCCATTGGTCTTCCGTCATGCGAGAAGGGATTTGGTATAGCTTGAAACGCAAATATAATTTTTTGTTCAGGATATCCGTCGATCCGAGGGTTATCATTTACCCAACACCAGGATATTCACTAATCAGTGGATGCCACTGGAGGGTGAATTCCACCAAGTTTCATTAACCAACGAAGATTTACCAAGCCTTGACGATTGAGTTGCAATGCTTCTACAGTGGCCCTTCCGATAGAACTCAGCCCGATCGCGAGTAAATAGCTGTCATCCCAGGCGAAATGTTCTTCCCATAGATCGTTCCTTGGATGAAACAATAGTGTCATTTGCTTTGTGAAGGGATCAATTGCTTCAACACGATCTGACTTTCTGCTATTGCAGCCACGGCAAGAAAATGCTAAATTTCCAGGATCGTTGGTACCATTTAAGGAAAGCGGGTAAATATGCTCAACTTCAAATGATTCGCAGGCACAGTCAGCGCGGGACTGGCAATATTCGCATCTGAAAAGTGCTCTTTGGGCAATAAACGCTCTGATCTTTTGAGAAAGGAACTGCTTCGCCATGCTATTTAGAGGGAGATGGCTGTTTCAACTTTTTAAGCAGGTCTTCTAATGAAATATCCCGAAAATGGGCAAGTTTCAACAACGATTCCAACCGTTCTGTATCCAAAATCTCAAAATTATCGGTTATTTTGACAAGTTCTTGTTGCTCTACAGGTGATAAGGCTCGTTTGTCTTTTTGAGTAGACAGATATTCATAACGGCCTGCCATTTCAACCGGATAGCCAGTATTGATTTTTTTTAACAATTCGGCCTCACTACTTGAAAGGTGTGGTGCCTTCCGTTCGGCCAATACTTGTGACACCTTTTGAAAAAAATCTTCCAATTCCGGCGTATTTAGCGAAGCAATGCCGCTGAGCACATCCTCGACGGGGACTTTTGTATCTGGTTGAATTTGTATGGTTGTCATTTTTTCAGGCACATAATTTTTCAATACTGATACAAAGTTAAATAATTTTTCTTAAAACAATATGTTTTTTATTTGGGTTGCTTCCGCTACAGTTTCTTTACTGTTCGGTTGTGACCTCCCTGCATCCCAATAGGCTGATGTCTTTGCTTGGATACTGTTTTAAGTTTCTCATTCGCCCCTCATTCCTTGCTCAACGCCACAATGACCTGCAAAACCCGATTCTGAAACAACTTGGCATACTCCTTACCCCCGCTAATTCTCAGCCCCATATTGTAAATGGAACCCTTGCCCGCGCCCAGTATCGTGACCAAACTTGTAGATAAAGCTAAATAACTCCCCGATGCTTGATTGTGTACCCGAATGCCCGCACAGGGGATTTCCAGGTTCGAATTTTGGAACAGGTCGTCCCAATCCTCGTTGGTGCTCATGGTGGCGACAACGTCCGGTTCAAGGCGGGCCCAGCGCTTTTTGTAGCGCAAAACGGTCGCTTGCTTGCCGGTGTACGTTTGAATAAACTTAATCAGCAGTATATAATTGGAGCGCCAGGTGGTTTGGATAAAGCCGCGACCCCTGAATTTAAAAAAATCGGCCTCCCGAATGAAGCCAGATGCAGCCAGGTCGGTGCTGGTGGGAAAATCTTCTTGTGGGTACACATCTCCACCCCAGCGTTTATCCGTCGTATTTTTAAGGGTTGCTGCCTGGGCCAAGCCTCCTTTGCTTTTGATGTACAAGGAATCGTTGAATAGCGCAAATGCCGTTTTGTTCGGTGACTGGTTGTATGACCTTTTGATGCCATTGATGGTGTCGAATGGATAAGCCAAACCGGGATGGCCTTGCCGCCCTACCTTTTCGGTCAAGGGAAGCATTTCGGCACCAATCTCGTTGATAAATATGCTGGTAAGCGCAATAAACTGCGCCAGGTTGATTTTTTTCGTGCCAAACATCAGGGGGAATTGATCCCATATCTGGTTGAAACGCAGCCTTGTTTCGGGAGATTTACCCAAGTGTTTTCCTGTCCAAGTTTCTTTGTTGGCACAATTGTCGTTGAACCAATCAATGAAATCCATCCCAGTTTTTTGGGTAAAAAAGCTTGAAATATCTGATCCTTTGGAGATTTTGAATTCTAGGGACTGCTTTGCAGATGCTTTGATTTCGTTTGTCATTTAGGGTTTCTTTTTAAGGATATGTGCCGATTTACTTGTGCAGCGGTTTTAATGGTAGATACTTTATATGGAACGAATGCAAGTAGGAAAAGATTCCGCTTTTGCGGAGAATTTGAGCTGCAAAAAAACCAAAATAATCGCTTGTCCGTATATTAGGTAGAAACAAAATCAAACGATTCTTCAATTCTTGTTCAAAAATGTGATCAAAGTGTTTTCTTTGCGGGGCATTTGTTCATTATTGGGAAAGTAAGAAAGCCCTTGGGAAAAATGCGCATTTTTGCCCAACCGTTTCGCTTCCAAATGTAGCGAATGAATCACAAAAAATGGACAATCAACAACTTATTACCCGATTGCAACAACAAGATCGGGCAGCAATTGGAGAGCTTTACGATGCTTATGGCGATGCCCTTTTTGGGGTTGTGCTCCGCATTGTGCACTCCCGAGAGTTGGCCGAGCAGGTATTGCAAGACACTTTTGTAAAAGTTTGGCGCAATGTGTCAAGTTATGACGCATCAAAGGGTCGACTATTTACCTGGTTGCTCAATATTGCCCGCAACACCGCTATTGATGTTACCAGATCGGCCCATTTTCAACAATCGAGAAAAACAGATTCCATCGAAAATCTCCTACATACACCTGGAGGAGATGCTCTTAATCCCGATCATGTGGGCTTGCGGGAAGTAGTAGATCGATTAGACGACAAATACCGCCTACTCATTGAACTGGTCTATTTTAAAGGCTATACGCAAGAAGAAGCTGCCGAAGAAACGGGTATTCCCTTGGGCACTGTTAAAACCCGACTGCGTTACGCCATTTCAGAATTGCGCACCCAATTTGGTGCGGGCTTGGCTACTGCGTTGAGTTTGTTTTTCATATCAATGTAACCAGCTGTTACATCGACGCCTCTCAATCATATAAAATAGGCCCAGAACAAATTTTGTTCTGGCTGCATAAAATAAAAAATGGACATTCAGTCATTTATACAATCCGGGTTGCTAGAAACCTATGTCGCGGGACAATGTACCGCTGCAGAAAGGCAAGAAGTAGAGCGCATGGCCGAGCAACACCCAGAAGTCAGGGTCGAGCTTGATCAAATTGAGCAAGCCTTAGAAAGCTTTGCGGTGGCCAATGCCATTGCACCTCCATCGGGCTTAAAAGATCGAATTTTGGATCAAATTGACAATTTGCCGCAATCAAACAACGCGCCTGGCAGCAATTCCAACCAAGGGAACTCTGGTTCTTCAGCGCTGCGTATATTCCAAGGGCTAGCAGTCGTACTTGCCGCCGCAGCCGCCTTTTTCTTTTGGCAAAAAATGTTTCTGTCAGCAGAGCATGAAACCTTGAAAAAGAAAGCCGAAGCGCTTCAGGTCCAGGCAGATGATTGTGCCAAGCGCCGCGAGCTGACAGAGCCAATGGCAAATCTGTTGCGCGACACGGATACAAAACCTGTCGCTTTATCTGACGGGAAAACGTACCACATTACCATCTTTAACAATAAGCTGCGCAAAGAATGCGCCTTGGATATATCTGGGCTACCCGTACCAAACCCAGGAAAGTATTTTCAATGTTGGGCGATTGTTGAAGGCAAGGATCCTATAAGCTTAGGCATGGTGCGATTGGATGCGCCTGCAGGCTGGCAGCCATTGCCATATATTGAAGGTGCGGCGACTTATGCGATTTCAGAGGAAGCTAGCCCTCAAGGAAACCCTGTGCCAACGCTGGTAATCGCCATTGGCAACATATGATTTAGGCTAACATTCAGGCGATTTCGCCAGTTGGTGCCTTTTCAGCAGCGATTCGTCGGTAATTCCGGTGTATCGCTGCTTTTTTTTGCCGAAATTTGCCCCATTCTTCATCAGACTTTCCAAAAATTGAAAGCACTCCAAATTTTTTCTCCCGGAAAACTATTTCCACTCCTCACCCTTTTCGACCTCTACGAACAGGAAAAAACACTAAAACGCGCCATGAGTCAAGAAGAGAAACAAGCCAAAGCAACTGAAGTCATTAAAAGCCACGTAGGTTATTCCCTTGGTGCCGCGCTGGTACCATTCCCGGGTGCCGATTTGCTGGCCGTCACAGCAGTACAAGTCAACATGCTGCGCCAATTGGCCATCGTGTACAAGGCCAGCTTTATGGATGTCTTGGGTAAAAACATTATATCCGCAGTTGTGGGTAGCAGTGCAGCACGCTTGGGCGCAAGCCTGGTGAAAGCCATTCCAGGTGTTGGTACCATCATTGGTGAATTAAGCATGCCCATACTTTCAGGTGCTTCCACCTGGGCGCTAGGCCGCGTTGTTGCCAGCCATTTTCACAATGGCGGCACATTGGAAGATTTAGACTTGAAATACGCCCGTAAAAAGTATGAAACCGAAGTGGCCGAGGGGGAAAAAATAGCAGAGGAGTTGAAAAAGGGAGAACCTGCTCCGGCGGACGAAACAGACAATACCTTGAACAAGCTGCGCAAGCTTTCCGAAATGAAAGATTCGGGTATTCTGACGGAGGAAGAATTCAAGCAAATGAAGGATAAGTTGTTGGCACAGATTTGACTGCAAGGTTTTTCGGCTAAAAGCGCATAGGTTTGCCCCACCTATGCGCTTTTCTTTTGCCCAAAAATTGACAACGACCCTTGCCCTGCAACTCTTCCAGATGATGCGGCTGGGTTCAGCTGTTTTCACAGGCATCTTGTTGGCAAAAAGTGGGTTGAGTACCAACGAAATTGGCGCGTGGGAAATGCTGCTGTATCTCGGCACTACTTTCACCTTTTTCTGGGTCAATGGTTTGTTGCAAGGCATTGCGCCCACGCATGCTCGGCTGGGCGAGGAAGCGCGAAAAGTCTTCATTTTCAACAATTTTTTGCTGTTTTCCGGGATTTCGTTGGTATTATTCATCCTATTGCTGCTGGCAGAAAACTGGGTTGCACCCGCGCTCACGGGAATGGCCGAAGTGCCTTTCTATAAGCTCTTTTGTGTTTACTTGTTGTTCAATCTGCCCAGTTTCCCTGTCGAGTATATTTATTTGTTGCAACAGCGTCCGCGGCATATTTTGGTGTGGGGCGTCATTGTATTTTCCTTTCATCTTGTAGCACTTTTTTTGCCGATATGGCTCGGCTATGGACTCGAAGGCGGTGTCATGGCTTTAGTATTGTTGAGCGCCCTGAAATTCCTTTGGACCTTGGGGCTTACCCTGCGCTATGGCCAAGCCAGGCTTGACACGAAGCTCATCCTACAATACCTCACATTCTGTGCTCCACTCATGTTGAGTAGCGTTGTCAGCAACCTAATGCTCTTGTTTGATACCTGGTTGGTGGGTTGGCATTTCCAAGATGCAGGGGTATTTGCCATTTACCGGTATGGCGCTCGCGAGTTTCCTTTGGCCACAGCCCTGGTTTCCGCGCTCGGCACCTCCATGATTCCTTTGTTGAGCAATTCGTTTTCAGCGGGTTTGGCGGCCACCAAGGCGAAGTCGCTCCGTTTGATGCACCTGCTTTTTCCGCTGACCATTGTATTGTTGTGCAGCAGCGAATGGTTATTTCCGCGGGTCTTTAACCCGGATTTTGCGGCCAGCGCACCTTTGTTCAATATCTATTTGTTGATTTTGGCAAGCAGGGTCTTGCTTCCGGCATCCATTATGTTGTCGAAAGGAGATTCCAGGAGCATTTT
>JBBRWA010000012.1:0-41794 GCA_038246345.1 Chitinophagales bacterium | reverse complement strand
TATTCCGACCCATCATTCCGACCACGAGAAACCGCGTACTCACCCACTTTTTTCCCATGTGCAAGGCCTATTTCACTGTCGAAGCGATAGTGAATGCAGCCATAAACCCGGGAAACCGCAGCTTCCTGGGCCCAGGCGCTTACGTCGCTTGCGTGGTCCGGGAACAAGTAGGACAATACTTCAGCTGCAGCGCCAGAGAAAGTAGAGTGCCCCGAAGTGAATGCCGGAAAATTGGGGATACCAGTCGAGGTACGGATACTGGGGTCAACCTCGGTCGGTCGGGGCAACATATAATAGTATTTGGTGTCCCAGCAAGCGATCCCGGCATCCTCCAGGGCGGTATTGAGCAAGGCATAGGCGCGTGCCGTGCGGATTTCATTCAGTTGTTTTTCCCGGATATAGTCGCCGGCCAGCCTGTTCCAGTGCCCCGGCGGGGTGTAGGTGCCCACCCCATCTGCCCAAAAAGCGGTGATCCTGAATTGTTCGCGGGTGCATTCTTTGGAGAATTTGCGGAGCTCCACAAGGGAAGCTTCGAATTCAGCCGAGCCGGGCTGGGGTGGGGTAGCCGGCCGGAGGGCAATTTTGGTTGCTTCGTCAAAATTCCAGGTTTTCACGTTGCCGAATGCCGGGAGCATGGGCGGGCGTGTGGGTAGGTCGAGGCTGTTCCATTGCGTAGTTATCCCGCGCGCCGTGGCATCGTCTCGCTGGGCCGCAAAACCAGGCTGGTTGTTGGCCGCCCCCATTTTATCTTTTTTCGCCCAATCATTGATGATTCGCAGCGCTATTTTCCTTCCCAAAGAATCGCCCGCAGAAAGGTCGCTTTGCACGTTGGCGCCAGCCCAAAGCCGACTGTTTTTGTGCTCTTCGGCTTTTTGATCCAAATAGGCTACTTCACCCGGAAAGATAAATTTCAATAACTCCCGTGAGGCGGCAGCCACTACGGCATCTTCTGAAGGGTACGATGGCAGGTCGTTCGCTGGAATGAGCGGCTGAATGCTGGCATCGTATTTATAGGGCGCCAAGCGGTTGTGCTGAAACTTGTGGTGCCAGCAAGTGACCAGTGCGTCGTATTGCGCAACGGACAACAGTGCCAGCGCACGCGAGGTCACCGGTGGGTTGGCGAATGGAAACCGTGGATAAACCGTCGGGTTGGCCGCATCCGGCACCGGATAAGTTCCATCTT
This sequence comes from Chitinophagales bacterium, assembly GCA_038246345.1. Taxonomy (GTDB): domain Bacteria; phylum Bacteroidota; class Bacteroidia; order Chitinophagales; family Saprospiraceae; genus M3007. The sequence continues at coordinate 40,611 of JBBRWA010000012.1, read as the reverse complement.
CGTTGTTGTTGGGCGGCACGTTGTAGTTGGCGGCCAATTCGAGCGCGATTTTGTTCCAGCGTGCCACGCCGTTGCCACCCCACCATTGGGCAATATCCTTTTCTTCATTGGTAGCAGCCGCCATTTTGCTTTTCAGGTCGGCCAATTCCGCGGTGTAAGCGGCAGCATTGCTGGCTCGGGGCGCATCCACGGCAACTTCGCTGCCATTGGCGAGCACATAGGTTTTCCAGTTGCCAGCTGTTTGGTCAAGGCTTGTTTCGGCGTATGGTGCTTCAACAGGGTTCTCTGGCGTTTTATCGCATTGGTTAAAGGCGAACAACAAGCCGATGAGGATGGCTGAGCGGTATGGTAAGTGTAGATTTTTCATCGTATTTAAATCAGAATTAAAGTGATTTCAAATTATTTTGATTCCGCTGCCTTTTTGTTGACATCCAGAAAATAGGTAGCGCCCGCCGTCCAGGTCAGGGATTCGCCGACGTTGCGCCCGCTGAGCACTTGGCTAACCGTGACAATCAAGCCGAGGCGCTTGGTGATAAATCCTTTGCCAAACCAGCCGACTTGCGCCGCCGCCATTTTATTGGTGGGCTGGGGAGCTTCGTTGTACCGGATGTCATCACCGGTAAGGCCGGTGAAGGAGTCGTACCAAAACTCTGTTTGAAAACGAGTTTTGATAAAACCAAGCCTGACGGAGTAATCAAACACGTTCGGTACGGGCATTTCATTGTTGAGAATCAACTCATTGTCAAAAATATAGGAATCCCGGTCCGTTTTGGTAATGCTACGCCAGGTGTGCCCCGCTTGTGCCGTCAAATAAAGACCCATATCGGCAGTGTAGTTGAATACACCGCGCAGTGAAGCTGTTTTTGAGTGCAAGCCGATGCTAAGGGGAAGAAAATCTGCCGGGTAATTGGTTACGGGGGAAGAAAGCCCGCCGGTAGCCTGCAATTTGAGCTTGCCGCCAAGGGCTGCATGTTCCAATGCCTGATATTTCAGGAAGACAACAAGGTCTTGCATGCCTTTTTGCCCGGCGAGATAGCTGTCGCTGGCATCCGTCCACACGTAAGGAAGACCGATCAGAGCGTTGAGGTTGCTGGTGATGCCGTAGTTGCCCATCAGCAAGGCACTTTGGGTGCTTACTTTTCCCAGGTTTGCATTGTTGCGCTTGGTTTCGCCTTGCCAATAGTTTTTCCAGGCGCTGTTAGAATACTGACCAAGGATGCAGAGCTGTCCTTGGGGCATCATCAGCCCATCGTTGGGCATCTGCGCGAAAGCAGTGCCAGAAAGCAGTAATAGGAGAGAGAGGCAGATGTTCCGCATGTGTAGCTGATTTATGTTTAGAAATCGCCACAATAATAGAGCCTCACCCAGTTAACGGTGCTTAGAATGTCCTTAGGGTTTTTTCAACTAAGCTGTGCAGTGTAATATCGGGCGCCGAGCGTTACGCCTTCAGCCCCGATGTGATCCAGTGCCCAACGGCCTTTTTCGGTGAAAACAGGTGCCTCAAGTGTATTGTTGTGCAATGCCTCGTACTGGTCGTAGTCGATTTCCTGGCGGTTTTTCAGTTTTTTAAAAACCTGGAAATGCCGCACCACTGCTTCCCAACCGGGTTGAACGATGCCTTCAAAAACCTTGGCTTTTGAACCGCTGCCATACGCCACGAACCCGATGCGTTTTTTATCAAGCTGCGCCTTTTCTATAAAATCACTTTCAAGGGTACTCATCAGCGCCAAGAAGATGGAGGCGGTATAGAGATTGCCCGTTTCCTGACTGGCGCGTTGTGCTTTTTCTAGTTTCTCTTTGACAAATCGTTGATACATAGATGATTCACTGACGGCCTTCAAAAAACCAGCGTATGCTTTACCATATGCTTTCTTGTCCTCAAAACGCATGGTTTCCAATTGCGGAAAATTGAATTTCTGTTGGTCTTTCTCCCAAACGCCTTTGGCTTTTCTTTCCACAATAAACTGCTCCACATACATGCGCTTGGCATGAAAGGCATAAGGCAAGTGGAAAATCATCCGCGCCCAACGTTCGGAAAGCGCCGGGAATTTGCCTTCTCCAAACAGCCCCGCATCAATAGCCCGCTTGCGGAAATCTTCCAAACCTTCTGTCATGCGGTTTTGGTAGCAGAGGTTGGAAAACTGGCCATCAAAAACTGGGGTTTCCGTAAACCGTTCGCGACGCGGCTTGTAAAAATCATGTACACTTTCCATGGCTACGCCAATAACGCGGCGCATGGCCAACAGCCTCGGCTGTGCTTTCACCAACATGGCCACTGCGCCAGCGCCCTGGGTGTATTCACCGGTGGATTGCAGCTCGTATTTGGCAATATCGCTGGCCACCACGATGCCGATGTTGCGTTTATCAGCGGCCACCCAATCAAGGGTGTTGTGCAGGGCATCGGTGGCACCAATGCAGGCGAAGGTCATGTCCAGCACATCGCAGTTGCGAAAACAATCGGCGCCCCAACGCGCAGAAAGACGTTTCAAGGCCATTTCCACCGCGTAAGTCGCGGTAGGTTTGGCACCATCCAAGGCGCTCTCGGTGCCCAGGTAAATGCGTCCAATCTGTCGAGGATCAAGGTTGTTGCGCTCAATAAGCTCAATAATAGCTTCTGCCGCCATGGTGGCTGCATCTTCGTGAACATCGCAAATGGCCATTTTATACAGACCCAATCCATGCGACAGTTTTTCGTAAGGGATGTCGCGCTTTTCCGCGAGGGTGCGGATGTCCAGAAACAGTTTTGGCACATAAAAGGCCATGTCGTCGATACCGATCATTTTTTCGTTGCTAGTTGTTTGTTGCTAGTTGTTCGTTCGCCTCGGGCTTGGTTTTGGGACGTTAGGGTATTGGTAGCGCGGCTTAAAAGCCGCGCTATCGGCCTCTGCCGGCCATGTAATTCAATAAAAATTGGTTAGGGAAAAGAACCGGTGGTGACGGCTTTTGTATTTCATTTGCCAGTAAGGCTGGCAAATCGAATGAATTTTCGGAGGTTTGTGCAGCCAAACAGTTTTTTTAACAGGATTGTTTAAACAATGGGAAAACTCGACGATCAACTTAAAGCAGCTATCACCCGGATGCCGGTGGCTGAAAAAGACAAAATATTGCTGCGGCTCGTGGCAAAAGACGCAAAATTAGTGCGTCGATTGGTATTTGAACTGATTGAAGGCGGTGAAACCCGTGACGAACGGGCCGCTGAATTGAAAGAACAGATACAAAAAGATTTGTTGAAAGCTAAAGCGTATGACATGACACCAGCCTTTCTGTTGCAATACCTGCGCAACTGGAATGCCAGGATCACGGAGCACGTGCAGGCGACCAAAGACAAATCAGGCGAAGTTTCCCTGACGGTGTTTATGTTGGCTGAAGCATTTCGCATCCATCGAAAAATGCTGGATTCTTTCTCTGATCGGCGCAGCGATGCCTTGGCACCATATATTGTAAAACGTCTTAAAACCATAATCGGAAAGGCCGAAAAGCTGCACGAAGACTATTTCATTGAGTTTCGCAGCGACATGCAGGACCTGCTGGAGCATATCTGGTCGTTTCGCCCGACCCAACAATTTGCGAAAGAAGCAGCCCTTCCGCACGAATGGAATCTTTAATCTATACTCAATACCGTACATTTGCCTGACCATGCAAGCTGGAAAAATATTGCTTAACAACGAACGCCTTGCCCTCGTCATCGAGCGGCTATGCCACCAATTGCTGGAAGATTGGGGCGACTTCTCCAATGCCTGTATCATCGGCATTCAACCGCGGGGCACTGCTTTGTCAAAAAGGGTGCACGAACGTCTGCAAGAATTGCTTGGAAACAAGTCAATTGAGTATGGAAAACTGGACATCACTTTCTACCGCGACGATTTTCGGATGCCGGATGGCCCGCTGACACCCCATCCCAACGAAATAGATTTTGTGGTGGCAGAGAAAAAAGTGCTGCTCATCGACGATGTGTTGTACACCGGGCGCACCATTTCGGCTGCCTTGGCTGCCTTACAGCATTACGGCCGTCCCAATGCCGTAGAATTGTTGGTACTCGTCGACAGGCGATTCAATCGCCAACTACCCGTGCAGGCCGATTACGTGGGTATCAGCGTTGATGCACTCGATGAAGCCTACGTGAAAGTGCGCTGGCTAGAAAGCCATGGAGAAGACGCAGTGCTGCTGTTCGATAAAAAACAGTGAATACCGTAACAACAAGTGAGCAACCAAACAAGATCATTCCGCATTCCGAAGTCCGCACTCCGCACTCTATTCCCGTTGTTTCCAAATAACTTCTTCTGCCTTTAGGTCTATCGCCAACTTGCGCGACAGCACAAAAAACCAATCAGAAAGCCGGTTTAGGTATTGAATCACGACGTCATCTACAGGTTCTCCTGATTGAGCCAGCGCTACGGTAAGTCGTTCAGCCCGGCGGCAAACAGTGCGGCAAATATGGCATATTGACACCGTGGAATGGCCTCCTGGCAGTATGAAATTGCGCAGTGGCGGCAAGGATATATCCATGTTGTCCATGTCATTTTCCAACAATGAAATATCTTCAGGGAGCAAATCCGGGGTCGGCAGTTTCTTGTCTGGGTCGGAGGCGAGATGGGCACCCACTGTAAACAGTCGGTGCTGTACCGTGGCCAATATGGTTTTGACTGCAGGATCCTGCGTGGCATCGCGCAACAAACCAATGAAGGCATTCAATTCGTCTACGGTGCCGTAGGCATCTACCCGCAAATGGCTTTTGGGTACACGTCTGCCGCCAAAAAGTGCTGTTTCACCTTTGTCGCCAGTTTTGGTATAAATTCGGAAAGCCATTGTAGTAGGGGGTTAATGCTGGGAAAACTTACATTCGAACAAACTTGTAGCCGCCCTTTTCCGCACCCCAAACTTGTTCGCCTTTTTCGTTAAAACCTTGATCCCAACTTTCAAGCAGGGTTTTGGTAACGGTCACTTTGGATGTAGCATATTTGGCACCGCGTAGGCTGCTCTCGCAGTCAGCTTCGTGGGTAGCGCCGGCAAAGGATTTATCGGCCTGGCGCTCCAAAAAAACGGTGCAGCCCTCCCGCAAAGAAAGCGCCTCAGGTTTCAGGCTATTAAAAAGGGATGGTTTTTTATAGGCACCGGCCCATTTTTCGGGATCAGGCAAGGTGTACACCACGCTTTTAAACCCATTTTTGCCATCACGTTGCACTTTATACACCCTTTGGCGATATGGCTTGTTTTCTGCTGATGCCATGGCTTGCTCCACGTACAACCAATGCGCGCTTTTGTCCGACTTCCAAATCGGCCGAATATGTAGCCGAATGTCAAAATAATCAGAATCGCGCTGGCTTTGGGCCTGACTGCTGAAGTCACCTGTCATCCATGTAGCCAAGGTTTTTAATGCACGATCCTGTGATGCTTGTTGTGTCGGAACCATTGCTCCAAACACAACAAGCATCACGGAAGTGCAGCATAAAAGCATTTCTTTTCTCATTGCTTGCCTTTTGGCTTTTCTGTGCCCGGCTTTTCAGCACTTTCAGGAGTTGCATCTACTGGAATCCCAAAATCATCTGAAACAGGACTAATTGGCTTTGTTGGGGCACCTTTCATTTTGTCCATACATGACTTCTCTTGCCCCGGCTCCACTTGAGGGTCAAATGTTTTCCCATTCAGTACATCCCAGGTGGTTGGTGCCCATTCAGCCAGAGGTTTTTGCAATGCTACTTTTTTGGTTCTGCCTTGTGCGAGTTGCAGGCGATCCAATAAAACCTTCTTCAAGGTTGGCTTTGTCATGTTAACAGCAGCCGCAAAAGTGATATCACCACCAGAGGCGATCAGTTCCAGCAGGGTTACGCTGTGGTCAAGTGCTTCCACGCCATCTACTGTTCCGCTAAACTCCAACAACTTTAAAGTTGCCTTGTGGTCGCCTTGTTTGGCCAAAATTAGTTGGTCCTCATACTTGAAATTTGCCCATTTCGCCGTGGCGAGAACGGATTCAAAAACGGTGACATCCACTTCTTTTTTTTTGGCCTGAGCAAACAAGCTCTGTGATGCGCAACTAAATGCCAGTAAGGCAATAATAAAATGCTTGAATTTCATGAGAAATATTATTTGAATGATTATCAACTTTATGTGAATGCAAAAGTACTGGGTTTTTGTTGGAATGTTTGTTTTGGGACGGGTGAAAACTAACAAGTTGTCTTTCACCCGCCCCTAAGTAAGCTTACAAGGATGTTTTTTTCTTGGGTATCTATTGCTACTTTTGCGCCTCAATTCTAAATATTCACCCTTTCAAATATCAGCAGCATGGGACGCGCGTTTGAATTCCGCAAAGAAAGAAAGTTTAAGCGGTGGGCCGGCATGGCCAAAACTTTTACCAGAATTGGCCGCGAAATAGCGCTGGCTGTAAAATCAGGCGGGCCAAACCCTGAATACAATTCCCGTCTCCGAGGTGCCATTCAGAATGCGAAATCGGCTAATATGCCGAAATCCAACGTTGAGAGCGCCATCAAAAAGGCTTCTGGTAAGGAAGCCGAAAATTTTCAAGAAATCATTTACGAAGGCAAAGGCCCCTCGGGTATTGCCATTTTGGTTGAAACAGCAACGGATAACCCAACTCGAACGGTAGCCAATGTGCGCATGTACTTCGACCGCTGCGGCGGCGCGCTGGGCACTTCGGGCAGTGTTACGTTTTTGTTCGACCACAGGGGCGTTTTTAAAGTAAGTGCCGAAGCCGGGCACGATTGGGATATGCTGGAGTTGGAATTGATTGACGCGGGCCTGGAAGAAATGAAAAGAGAAGATGATGAAGTGGTGCTGTTCTCCAGCTTCACTGATTTCGGAACCATGCAAAAGGCGCTGGAAGATCGAAACATTGAAACCACCAGTGCTGCACTGGAATTTATTCCAACGACGACCAAAAAAATTGAAGACACTGAAATTGAGCAGGTTATCAAATTGATCGACAAGCTCGAAGAGGATGATGATGTGCTGAATGTGTACCACACGATGGATATGTCGGACGAATAGCCATTGCCCGATCCGGCGAATAGTGCACAATAGGCACTGGATCAGCTTTTTACCACAAATTCATCCAAATTCAAAATGGCATTGGCGACCAAGCTCAATGCTGCGCGTTCCCTGACGTGTTTTTGGGAATTCAGCGGTGTCGTTTTGGCATTTGAATTGGCGGGTTTCAAGCCAAGCAGCAAGTCCGCTTCCTTTGGGTTTTCGGTATAATAGCGAAACCCTTTTTGGTACAATTTCTCCAGAATGGACAGTTTCTCCGGGGAAATTGCCCGGCCGATTGCCCTTTGGTAGGCCGTTGAAATCCACTCTTTTTCAGAATGGTGCCCTTCCTGCACAATTGTGTCGGCTAAAAAACGCGCCGCTTCTACAAAAACGGAATCGTTCAGGATTACCAGTGCCTGTAAGGGCGTGTTCGTACGGATGCGCTGGGCAGCACATACTTCCCTGGGCGCTAAATCAAATGTTACGGCACTAGGGTAGGGGCTTGTGCGCTTTACAAAGGTGTATATCGAACGTCGGTATTGGTCTTCCCCGCTGCTTTTTTTCCAGCTATCACCGCTCCAGGGCGATTTCCAAATACCCTCAGGCTGATAGGGCATGACACCAGGACCATACATTTTGGTACTTAACGCACCCACCACCGCCAGTGCTTTGTCGCGCAATTGTTCCGCGCTCAGGCGTAGACGCGGGCCACGGGCCAACAACCTGTTCGATGGATCTCGCTCAAGCAGCGCCTGGTCGGTATGGGAATCTTGGCAATAGGTAGCAGACAAAACTATTTCGCGGAGCAGTTTTTTCAAACTCCATTGGTGCTCGTGCATGAAGCGCCACGATAAATGGTCTAATAATTCAGGATGTGAAGGTGCGATGCCTTGTGAGCCAAGATCATTCAGCGTTTCTGCGAGCCCTAGTCCAAAGAGCTGCTCCCAAACGCGGTTGACCATGGTGCGGGCGGTGAGCGGGTTTTGTTTGTCGGTCAGCCATTGCGCAAGGCCGAGGCGGTTGCGTGGAGCACCTTTGGGCACGGCTGGCAGTGTCTTTGGGGTGCCGGGCTGCACCACCTCGCCGTGCACCAGCCAGTTGCCGCGTTCGAAAATATAGGTATGCCGGGCCATATCGGCTGGATTTTCCTGCATAATGGGCGTAAATTCAGACCCAGCGCGCAACATGCTCCAAAAACTATCTTGTGCCGCTGCCCAACCTGGCTTTTCACGTCCGGGGAATGGCACCGTAAATCGAAGCCAGTCGAACATGAGTCCCGTCTCCTCAGGCGTTTTAAAACTTGGATTTTCGTAGCAAAACCATAAATCGTGGGTGCCGGTAACAGGTTGAAAGTCAATAGACTGTATTGCTCTTCCTTCCGTTTTTTTGATATTGCTGGAAAACAATATCGGGCCATCGGGTTGATCGAGATGCACGGTTAAGCGCCCTTTTTCAACGCCTGCGGCGTAGCGCCAAATCAGCTGGCTCTTTCCGTTCAGGTTCACCTTTTGCAGGCGTGCTTGTCCATGGTTGCGCATGGTGAGCCATTTGGTATCATATAATTCGCAATTGCGAAATGAATCTGTCGCTACAGAATAGTAAGCGGGTTGCCAGGTTTTGATAAAGTGTTGTATATCATCTGCTTCCGTGGGAGAGATGTTTTGATCGAGCCAACCTTTCAGTTTCAAGAATTTCAGACTGTCTGCCTTGGAAAAATGCCGCAATGCAGGGTAATCCTCCCAGGTATCTTCATCGCGTGTGTTATTGAAAAAAGCCATGAACTGGTAATATTCCTCGTGCTGAAATGGGTCGTAAGGATGGCTGTGGCATTGCACACAATTAAAGGTGGTACCCATAAAGGCTGTCCAGGTGGTGCTCACGCGATCCATCACGGCAGCTATCCGGAATTCTTCGTTGTTGGTGCCGCCTTCATCATTGGTCATGGTGTTGCGGTGAAATCCTGTGGCGATAAGCTGATCTTCGCTGGGGTGGGGGAGCAGGTCGCCGGCGAGTTGTTCTGTCAAAAACTGGTCGTAAGGCATGTCATTGTTAAATGCCTTAATCACCCAGTCGCGGTATCGCCAGATGAAGCGCCGTGAATCGCGCTCGTAGCCTTTGGTGTCGGCATAGCGCGCCAGGTCGAGCCAGGTGCTGGCCCAGCGTTCCCCAAAGCGCGGAGATGCCAGCAGCGAATCGACCAGCGACGCATAGCTCATGGTGGAACCATCGCGGAGGTAGGCATCACACAAGGCATCGGGCAAGGGCAGCCCGATCAAGTCCATGCTCGCACGTTGCGCGAGGGTGTTGCGATCTGCTGTTGGCGCCGGGTGAATCTTTTCCTTTTGCAGGCGATCCAGTACAAACCAGTCAAGGTCGTTTTGTGGCCAGGGATTGGTTTCAGTCTCCCAGAACTTCCACCATTTGGCTTTTGGTTTGGGAACCTCTGGCGCTGTTACGGGGCGGTACGACCAATTCAATTCCCAATGAGCGCCTTCTTTGATCCATTGTTTTAAAATGTTGATTTCTGCGGCTTCCAATGGAGCTTCTTTATACGGCATCCTGACTTCCGGGTCGTGGCTTTGCAATCGGCGGATCATTTCGCTGCCATCCGGGTTGCCGGGCCTGATGGCAGCATGGCCTGATTCTGTCGGCGCAAGGGCTGCCTCGCGGGTGAGCAGACTGAAACCAGCCTGGCGTTTCACACCGCCATGACAGGAGAGGCAATGTTTGTTCAGGATGGGTTTTACCTGAGTATTGTAATCAACCCTGGCAATACGAATATAGGGCAAAGCCGCCGCCGCCAAGATGACAGAAAGCAGGAGAATGGATGCTTTTAACAGTTTTAGGTTCATACGCGGCTCCAAAGTAAGGTTTTTTTTGATTCAGGTCGTTAAGGCAAAGGTGGAAATCCTGATTTCAATGGAGTGTTGCAATATTGCAGGGACGGGGAAATTTAATTTTGTTTCGACGGCATTCGGTGTGAAAAAATGTCATTTAACGAAACGCTTGAATCGGGTCAAAACAAAACTATATACGGAATTTGACGCCTTTTTTTGCGGTTAACAGAATATTAATCTATTATTTTCGTTATAGTCTTAGCTTTCATTTACTTTTGTGCTCCAATCCAACAAATCGCGCTCCTGATTTTACTCATTTATATAAATCACAAACAAAATTTATGGCAACCAAAAAAGTATCCGCCAAAAAAGTTGTCGCCGAACAACCAGTAAAAACGGCCAAAACCACCAAGACCACAGTGCCAGTTGCTGTTGCCAAGCCAACCCCAACCCCAGTCGCTAAGAAAGTTGCTACCCCAGCTAAAGCCGCTCCAGCGACTAATGCTCCTGTCGCTACGAAAGCAGTTGCTGCTGGAAAAACTGTTAATGCTCCTGTTGCAACCAAAGCAGCTGCTACTTCAAAAGTAACCTTCACGCTTCCAAAAGAAGTTGCTGAAAATGCTGAAACCGTTGCAGTACTTGGCGATTTCAACAACTGGGAGACTGGTGTTAGCTTGAAAAAGCAAAAAGACGGTTCATTTACGACAGCCATTGAGCTTGAAAAAGGCCGCACGTACGAATTCCGATTCCTCATCAACGGGGAAAAATGGGAGAATGCACCAAACGCTGAGGCCTACAAGCCAACGCCATTCGGTGCGTACAATTCGGTTGTAACGGCGTAGTTTTAAGCAGGTCAAGAAATTAAGCATTGACTGAGCCACCCCCGAAGGGGTGGCTTTTTTTGTTTTGGGGACCTTTGAAGTTTGTTGCGTTCACCTAATTCGCGAAAATGAACGCGGGAGGTAGTTTCATAAGTCAGGACAACATCTGCTGAAACGCAACGCGTTTGCGATGAACTGAAATAGCCATGCCGTTGTTGTTATATTCTCTGATGCTGCATACCATCAAACAGAAATGCAGCAGTACCAGATTCTATTGCTACATTTGCCCTTTGCAAACTTGCCAAATTACCCACTTGCTACCACCACAATGAAGGATAAACAACTTTTACTCAACCGTATCGAGGCTGCGCTCAGCAGCATCCGCCCACACCTCCAGGTGGATGGCGGCGATGTAGAACTGGTAGAGCTAACCGATGATATGCACGTTAAAATCAAATGGCTGGGCATGTGCGAATCTTGTAACATGTCGTCCATGACCCTGCGCGCAGGCATTCAGGAGGCCATTAGAGGCAATGTGCCGGAAGTTGTCGGGGTTGAAGCCATTAATGGTATTTAAGTGTTTACCATTTTACCCTGGCTTGGAGTTTCCAAAATCTTTCTTTACCCGTTTGCCCGGTACTGGTGACCGCCCGTAAGGTGTTTGTCTGTTCTATACGGCTTTCGAGTTGCAGCCATTTGTTCACTGTCCACCTTAGATTCAGGTAAACACGGGTGCCACGACCGGCAAACGCGGGTATGGATACAGCGGCAAACAAGTCGTTTTCAAACGTATAAACCCTTGTGTCATAATCTTCTGTATCAAAAATGGTGTAGCGTACTGAGCCCGTCAAGGGAGAGCCCAGAATTTTCACCACAGCTTCCTGGTAGGCCATGTAGCCTCGCGTCGGTTTTTGCGTTGCCACCTGGTACCGCATCCATTCTACCCTGGAGCGCAATTCGACCGAGTTGTTCACCTTGCTGATGGCATGTAGCCGGAGGCGGTCGCGGCGGTTTTCAGTCAAGCCCGTGATCCCTTCAATATTGCTGTCGCTTTCTTTGGTTTCAGATTGCCAAAGGATATAGGCAGAGAATGTTTTACTTTTTTGCCATTGGAGTTTGCCCAAAAACTCGCGCCCGCGCGAAGGGGCGCTCACGCCAAAGCGCAACCAGGGATGTCGCCAGGCATCAGCGTAAAAATTGAACTGCCAACGCCGTACCCATCGAATATCAGCGCCCAGGTAGAGCCCTTTTTCGTTGTTGGCACCAGAAGTTTCGGCAAAAGGTGCGGCGTAAATAGATTGATAATCCTTTGCCAAAGAGCGCTGCACCGCACTCAAGGTTACATTCCGATGCGCAGAGAGCAACAGGCCGTTCAAGGAAGCGATGCCACCGTTGTCGCTGCGCGCCGTTTCTCCAAAAACAAAAAAATTGCGATAACGCCAATTGTAATCAATACTTGTGCCGGTGATGCTTTTGCCCCGGAAGGTAAATTGGCGGTAGGCGGCAGGATTTGGGTTCCAAGCCTTATCAAAGGCAATGTGCAGCGCATTGGCGCTGATCTGGCCGTTGGCCCATTGGTAACTGGCAGAGAGCCCGCCAACTTGTTCCTGTAATGCTTTTTCGTCGGCGATTTCACTGGCGGTGCGGTGGTAACCCGATGTTTGCAGCGAAGTGAACAGGATATCGGCTGCTTCCAGATTGATGGTATCCGGTAGTAAAACATTGCCATCTCGGTGGCGATTGGAGTATAGGGCGGTGACATCCAAATGCTTGCTTAGGTTGAATGTAGCGGCGGCTCCGCGAAAAAAGAAGGTTTCGCCAAATGCGCCGTAAGCATTCAGGGTGCGCCCCCCTCGCGCTATCGACACCGTTTCGGCTGATTTGCCGGGAGAAAACCCAGTCTGCAACAACAAGCCCTGGCCGAAGCGTGCCGAATAATCGCCAAGCGCCAAAGTCTTTATAGTTGGATTTAAATTTTGAATAAATAGGTGTGCACTGTAAAAATCAAAACCATTTGGGTTACTTTTGTTGAAAACAGCCTCGCCAGGATCGCTTTCAGCAGTAAAGCCGAAGCGCAAACGGCTGTCGAAAGTGTGGCGGTAGCGAATGGCCATTGCATAAGGATTTCCTTCCACCGTGGTATTTTGCCCAAAACTGGAATAATTGGGCGGATCGGGATAGCCAAAGCGCAGCAAGGCTTCATTTTGACCCTGATAAAAGCCATGGAGAATATTGACATTCCGGGTATCGATTCCTGTGCGGATTTTGGTGTACGGGAGTATCCGGCGGATGTCGCTGATTTCCATCGAAGGGACGGCTTGAAGCTCATATTCATTCAGAAATGGGCCAAATTGGGTTCGATAGGCCAAAATGTTCTCTACCTGAACAGCATTCAATAAGCGTAACGCTTGAAGGTCTTCTCTGCTTGCCCGGTTCAAATCGAGTTTTCGGTCGCGCAGCAGGTCTAAATTTTCAAGAAATTGTTGGGCATCCGATTCGGAGGCAGATTCATTGTCCCGGAAGAAATTTTCCAGTAATTCAGCCGATGAATTTTCCTCAACTTGAGCCATTAATGGTGATTGCAGCAGGAATAGTGCAACTATTAGAAAAACATTCGTCTTAGCTTGTGTAAAGGTACTATAGCTGCGCATCCTTGTTGAGGCTGTGAATTTAAAACAATGATATGGCAAAAACTTCGTTAACACCGCGAAAATCGATCTAATAAATTCATTTCAATCCAGACAACTGCTACTTTTGCAGCATAAATTCTTTAACGAGTTAAAATCAATAGCACAACATGAAAAAAATTGTTCTGAGTATCCTCGCAGGCGCGGCCCTGACCTTCACCATGGCCTCCTGCGGAGAAAAGTTGCTCACGGATGAGCAAGTACAAGCCGAAATCGTAAAAGGTTTCGAAGCGGGCAAAGCTGCCGCAGAAACCGAAATGGAAGCAAAATGCCAAGCTGACTTTGAAACGCGTGCCAGCGCTGAATTCGATCGCTTGAAAGCAGAAGCAGTAGCTGCTGCGATGCCAGCGGGCAAATAATGGCGCGCTGTCCGAAATTCACCACATTCATTCACAACACATTAATTGAAAATTCTATCACCATGAATAAGAAAATGATTTTACTCGGAGCAGTTGCCTTGGTTGGCTGCTTCGTTTTCGCATCTTTCGATAAAATAACCCTGGCTCAACAAAAAGAGCAGATCGCATTGTCGGTTACTTCTCAGCTCGAGGCATTTCGCACCGAGAAAGAAAATGCTTGCACTGAATTGGTAAATGTCGAGGCTAGCACCCGCTTTAATGCATGGGTAGAGGCTGAGGCAGCAAAGCCAGCGGTTGGCGGCAAGAAAAAAACATACGTCAAAAAGACCGTTCCAAGCGGCCCAAAAGTTGACCCACTGCCACAAACACCGCCTCCTCCTCCTGTCGTTGACCCGAAGAAGAGCAAAATGGAAGGTGGAACGAAGGTAGAAGAAAAGAAGAGCAAAATGGAAGGTGAGCCTGCTAATAATGTCGAAAAGAAAAAGTCGAAAATGGGCGGCGGCGGCAACTAATTGCTGCTTTTCCTAAACTTTTTTAAATAATATTGGCTGTCCCTGGAAATGGGGGCAGCCTTTTTTTGTCTATAAAAAAAGCCTTCTCACCAGGCAAAAGGTGAGAAGGCTCCAATAATTCAACCCAAAAAAACTTACTGCTTTACAAAAACAGTTTGTGAGCAATTGTCTGAGTTAATAGCGCCAGGTACAGTCTCATCTGTAACAGTGTAAGACATGGTGATGGTCGTCCTTCCATCGGCTTTCTCGATAAAGCCGGAACCTTCTACGAAGAAATTGTCGTTGTCAGGCTGCTGACGTGCGATGGTGATGGTCTCACAATCGATGGTAGCAACCGTGCCCGCTGCAAAACGATCCCAAACATTGGAGATTTTCACTTCGGTATCGGTCGCACCTGCAATGATGGTAACATTGTAAATGGCAGGAGCAGAGGCAGAACAGTCTTCATCGAGAGAGTAGGTACCTAGGTAGTCAGCTTGCTTGAATTTGCAGTCTTTTGTGCATGAAGGAACAAAAAGGGCGCTCGCTACAAGTAGGAGGGCTGGGAGTAAGAATAGGTTTTTACGCATGATTTTTGAAATGTTGTGTGGTGATAGAAATGTTTTGTGAATTGTAAAATATTTGTGGCAAAGATAAGGAATTGGCAGGCTTTATTGTAGCAAACAAAACGTTATTGCCAATTCATGTATAAAACGATGGTTTTAGCAAATAATTGTTGGCAAAAGAAGATTCAAGGTCAGTGCAAATCAATTATTTTGAACCATTATTGTAGCCACATGACTGTGCAAGCCTCCAACTAGACGGATTATGAAGGCTGCTTGTTGGTAAGCATCAGGGATATTTATGGAAATTTGATCGTTGACCGGGGGATTAATCTGCTCTTTTGAAAGCACCCTCCCTTGTGTATCCATTATTTCAAGCATCAAAATTTCTGCCTGTAAGTTTTCGGGCAATTTGACCTGCACCCAGCTACCTGGGCTTGCTGGATTGGGAAAAACCTGCAAACCATGGTTGTCAGGGGCATTAGTAGCAGATGATGATGATACCACCCAGCATCTTTTTGCCGCGCATCCATTGCTGTCTGTAACGGTCACACAATAAGGGCCCGGCAAAAGCCCCGTGATTTGCAGGGTAATTGCCCCATTGTCCCAGGTACAGGTATAGGGTGAATTGCCACCTAATACGCTAATGCTGATGCTGCCATTGGCTGTAGTGCCGTTGCTGGCAGGAATGACCGTTGCTTGAACAGACAGCGGCGTCCCTTGTACAATAATAGGAGAGAATGTTGCCATTGAATTTTCGCAACCATATTTGTCGGTAATGCTCAACGTTGGCCAAACGGGCATGCCTCCCTGGAATTCCGTGATGTGAAAAAAGCAGGAGTCGTTGGTGGAAATGGTGTTGCTATTATAGATCCACACAAAAACGGGCGCTTCGGCAGTGGTATGGGCAACAAGCCATCCTGGTAGCGGTCCGCCATTACAGTCGGGGTAAAAGAGCCCAGTTACCTGTGCTGGGACAGGCAACAAGTGTTCTGATGAAACGATGGTTTTTGAAGCGGTACATCCGCCCAGATTAACAAGCAGGGTGTAATTTCCACCCGCAGTAGCCAGCAAACAAGGCGTGGTGGTTGCTGCAACGCCGTCCTTTTCCCATTGAAAAGTAGCGCCTGGTAAAGCTGTGGCGCAAAGATTAAGCTGGGGCTTTAGACAAGTAATTAAGATGGAATCAGGTAGTGGTGTTAAAGCATCAGAAGGTGTCAATACATTGAGCGTCAGGTGCGTAAGCGTATCGCAGCCACTTATCCCCGGAATGGTGAAGGAGTAGTTGCCAGCAGCCGAGAAACTCTGTCCCCCAACGGAATAGATAGCGCCTTCACAAAGGTCAGCTGTAATGCTGCGCTCCAGAAGTCCGTTGTTGCCGATAAAAACCATCCCCGTTGCGCTGCAAGCGTGACCATCTGTCATTGTGACACGCCAATTCCCGCTGGAAGGCAATAAAATGGTGTCGCTTTGTTGGCCAGTTTGCCAAAGGTAATGGTAAGGGGCAGTGCCACCACTGCCAAATACCGTGGCAGAGCCTGGACTGTTGTTGCAGCCAACGGATTGTATGTTGTTGAAATTAACCATTAGTGCATTTGGCTGGCCAAGCTGTATCGTTGCGGAGGCTGTTTGGCCGATGGAATTGGTTACGGTGATGCCATAATTGCCAGCAGCGAGGTTGAATTGTTGGAAAAAATTGAGGCTGATGTTTGACCAGCTGTAAAAAAGCCCGCTAATATTACCGTAGGTGCTAACGTAAATATTGCCGTTGCTTGCGCCATAGCAGCTAGGTTCGGTCAAATGTGGCAACAATAATATCGGTGGGGCTGCTGGCCCGCCATACGTGAACGACATTTTGTAATTGGCACCATTGTTATTTTTCAGCATGGTTGTCTCTGGGATGAAATCATTACCGATGGTGTCAATTTCGGCCAAAAAGTAGACTTCGAGAAAATAGGTTTTGCCTGGTATAAGCCCGTTGGTGAGTGAAATGTTGCTGGGCGCACTGTTATAGCGGGTGGTATATGGCCCATCAATCGTTTGCTGGTACTGCTGCAACGTCAGCGATTGCCAATTGCCCGTATTGCCACCCTGCTCGTACACGCGGTATTTCAGGAATACGGCGGAAACGTTGTTTTGGCAGCTTTCCCAGGTGATGGTTTTGGCGTTGGCCAGCGCAAAGGATTGCAGATTCCCCAGTTGAATGCCGTCAAAATTGAAGCCTGCGGGACAGGCCGCAATGTCGAAGCTGTCGAGCGTGCCATTGATGCGCAGTTGCACCTGGGAGGCACAATCGCTGATCCAAGCATAGCCGCAGGCATGGGTATTGGCGCTGGGGAATAGGGCGAAACAGCCTAAAAGCAGTAGGGATTGGAATAGGTTTTTCATGTGTATTCGGTTTCGGATAAATATTTGATTCACCACAGAGGACACAGCGTTTCACAAAGGAAGATATTGCGGCTCCGCCGCACCTTATTTATTTTTATTTTTTTCCTCTGTGAAAACCTCTGTGAAACACTGTGTCCTCTGTGGTGAATCAAACTACCAACAAAAATACAACCAATTACCCCAACATCCCTGCCTTTTCGTGATGCTGTCGTACATTGGCAGCAGCAAATTGTAAAAAAATGGATGCACATAAAATTACGGTTTCGAAGACGGCACACTATTTTACACTTGGAAAACCTGGCCCTCACGTTCGGCAAATCTGGATTGTTTGCCATGGGTACGCGCAGGTGGCCGACGATTTTCTCCAGGATTTCAAACTGCTCGACGATGGTACCCGCCTGGTGATCGCTCCGGAAGGCATGAACCATTTTTACCAAAAAGGATTCGATGGTAAGGTGGTCGCCAACTGGATGACCCGTCGGAATCGGGAAGACGAGATCATCGACTATGCTTATTTCTTGCAAACACTGTACAACCAATACGTGGTGCAGTGCCCAACAGATGTGCGGATCGTATTGCTCGGGTTTTCGCAGGGTACTGCCACGGTATGCCGCTGGATGTTGCGGCATCTGCCCCACTTTCACGACCTGCTCCTCTGGGCTGGATTGCCACCGGAGGACCTTGATTACGCTGCGCACCAGCAGTACCTCAGCGAAAAAAACCTATACTTGCTCTATGGCTCTCACGACCCTTTTTTGACACCGGATCACTTGTCTGCAGTGGATGAAATTGAAAAGAAAAACAACGTGGATTTTGGCGAGCGCTCCTTCGAGGGTGGGCATGAAATTTTACCCGATACGCTCCTGGATTTCATAAAAAGGATGAACTGATAAGTAAAAGGGCAAAAAAAACAAGATATTTGGCGGAAACTAGTTCAGACCAATTTCCGCCAAATACTTAATGTGATAATATTCCAAAAGCGCTTATGAAACGCCGTAATTTTATAAAAAAGACTGCTGCGCTGGCTGTCGCCCCGCTCCCGCTCATGTTGGAGCAACTTGCTGCCGAGCGCCCGGTTTTCCAACAAGCGCCTGGCTTTTCCCTGAAAATCTTGAACACCAACTGGGGCTTTAACGGCAGCCGCGACGCTTTCTTCAGCAAAACAAAAGATGCCGGCTATGATGGGGTAGAGCTTTGGGTGCCGCAAGAAGATAGTGATCGGGATGATTTGTTGGCAATGGCTTCAAAGCACAATCTTGAATTCGGGTTGCTTTGCGGGAGTTGGGACCCTGATTTTGTTGCGCATCTTGAAAAATTCGAAGCGAGCTTGCAAAAAGCTGTTGCGCTCAAACCCCTGTACATCAATTGCCATTCGGGCCGCGACTGGTTCAGTTTTGAACAAAACCTTCAATTCATTGACCTTACTACCCGCATTTCTAAAAGTTCGGGAATACCTATTTACCATGAAACCCACCGGGGCAGGATGTTGTTTGCAGCCCATATTACCCGCCAATTCATCGAAAAAAAGGCAGATTTGCGCCTAACGCTTGATATTTCCCACTGGTGCAACGTACATGAGTCGCTGCTCACGGACCAAGAAGAAACGGTCGCGCTTGCGCTGACCCGCACGGATCACATACACACGCGAGTAGGCCATGCCGAAGGGCCGCAGGTAAACGATCCACGTGCACCGGAGTGGGAAGGTGCCCTCAAACGCCACTTGGGCTGGTGGGATAATGTGGTGGAAATAAAATCGAAGGCTGGGCTTCCGCTGACCATGCTCACGGAGTTTGGGCCACCGCATTATTTGCCGGCCTTGCCCTATACACTCCAGCCCGTAGCCGACCAATGGGCCATTAACGTGCACATCAAAGACCTGCTGCGCAAGCGTTATTTGTAGATGAAAGAGTTTCTGGCGCATTTACATCCCGTACTGGTACACTTACCCATCGGTATCCTGCTAATGGCAGCCGTTTTTGCCTGGATGGGACGATTGGAACGCCATGCGCCTTTGTTGGCGGCCATTCCAATCCTCTTGCGCCTAGGTGCATTGGCTGCTATAGTTTCCTGTGCCAGCGGATGGCTTCTGGGCGGCAACAGCGAATATGACCCAGATACGCTGGGGCTGCACCAATGGTTGGGCATTGCAACTGCTGTTGTAGCTACTTTGGCTTGTTTCATACCAAAACGGCTCGTGATGACCACGATAACGGCCATTATGTTGATCGCAACGGCCCATTTTGGTGGAACCATGACCCACGGTGAAGGGTATTTATTGCCGCCATTCCGGGGCGAAAACGCAGTAGAACAACGCCCTGCCGATATTCAGGAAGCACAGGTATTCGCAGGTATTATTAAACCAATTTTTAAGGAGAAATGTGGAAGTTGCCATGGCAGCACCAAACAAAAGGGAGGATTGCGCCTTGATCAGTTGGAATACGTCCAAAAAGGCGGAAAAAATGGCAATGTGTTCAATAGGAGTGATCCAAGCGGTGGTGAATTGTTGCGCCGCTGCATGCTTCCGATGGGGCATGAAGACCACATGCCGCCCAAAGAAAAGCCGCAATTGAGCCCCGATGAGTTGGAAATATTGCGTTGGTGGCTCGCAGCAGGTGCTGATTTTCAGCAAAAAGCAAAGGATATGCCGCAAACTGAAATGGTTCGGAAAGCACTGACCAATTGGCAAAATGGCGAAGCAGTAGTTGCCCCCTTGCAACCAGATGTTCCGAAAGGCCAGGCGCAGCCAGCTTCTCCTCAAATACTGGAAAAGTTGCGTCAGGCTGGGATTTTGGTACTTCCCGTAAGTCGAGAAAGTAATTGGCTATCCATAAATTTTGTCAACCTGCCCAAGCCGCCAGATTCCGTATTTGTATTGCTTGAAAAAATTGGACCTCAGGTAGTTTGGCTCAATATGAACGATTGTACCGTATCAGAAACAGCCTGGAATTCCATCGGGAAATTGCCACAACTCACGAGGTTATCACTCAACCATTCATCTGTTACAGATGCCGCACTACTGCAATTAAAAACCTTACAAATGTTGCAGTTTCTCAGCCTTTCGGACACCAGGGTGACGGGGGCTGGATTGCAGGAATTGACTGGTTTAAAGGCATTGAACACCGTTTATCTTTACAAGGCCAACGTTCAAATGCAGGAATGGCCAACATTACAAGCTTTGTTCCCCCAGGCAAAATTGGATTCTGGGGGCTACGTGTTGCCTTTTTTGGAAACGGATACATTGCGGAAGAAAATGGAAAAGTCTTACTAAGGCATTTCTCAATTGGACTATCTCTAATGCACCCACGGAGCGCAGGTAGCACCGCGTAAACGCCAACGTCCTTGACTTAAGAGTTTCGACCTCGGTGAGGTCCAACGTTTGTAGCCTTGGTCGGGCGTTAGTTATTTGACCTCGGAGAGGTCTAACGTTAGATAGTATGCAGGTTGCCGTATAAATGTTAGACATCTCCGAGGTCTGGCAATAATGGTTGCCAATGATTTCTACAAACGTTTGACCTCTCCGAGGTCTTAAGTCAACGACATTGGCGTGAACGCGGTGCTACCAGCGCTCCGTGGGTGCATTCGTTATGGTTTTAATGCCAATTCCAAGTGAAAATCACCTGAATCCCGCATTTATTTCCTCCAATGCTCCTGAACCTGGACACAATTTACTTTGCTCCACAACATTTAGCGGCGTTTCTGACGAGTTCAAAATGGTGTGCAAATCCTGGCTTTCCGTATCAATGTAAATCAAGCCCGTCAATATTTCTCCAGCGGCTTTTGCCATATAGAGCTTGGACATCGCGGAGTGCCGATTGCGTGGATCCCAGTCTTTCGATAATTTGCTGAGCTGGATAATGGAACCATCGTGCAAAGGCACTTCGATGGAGTTGCCTTCGTCATATTGGGTCGTAATCTCCTGCATAATCGGCACAAAATCAACTGCTGCGGTGGCTTCCACGTGCTCGCGGGTGTAGTCGTAGGATTTGGTAGAGCCTTTGTTGTTGTTGAAAGTCACACAGGGCGACACCACATCGATTAAGGCAAAGCCAGGATGCGACATCGCGGCTTTTATCATTGGAATTAGTTGCTCCCGGTCGCCGGAAAAGCTGCGACCAATAAAAGATGCACCCAGTTCGAGCGCCAGGCCAGCCATGTCTATGGCGTTGTAAATGTTAGCGGCCCCCGACTTATTCACGGAACCTTTATCGGCTGTAGCGGAGTCTTGGCCTTTGGTGAGGCCATAACAACCGTTGTTCATGATGATATAGGTGATGTTGAGGTTGCGGCGTATGGCGTGCACAAACTGCCCCATGCCGATAGAAGCTGAATCGCCATCTCCA
Source organism: Chitinophagales bacterium (assembly GCA_038246345.1). Classification (GTDB taxonomy): domain Bacteria; phylum Bacteroidota; class Bacteroidia; order Chitinophagales; family Saprospiraceae; genus M3007. The sequence goes on along the minus strand of JBBRWA010000012.1, from coordinate 19,141 downwards.
GAAATGCCAATGTACATCAGGTCGCGGTTGGCGAGGTAGGCACCAGTAGCCACAGAGGGCATTCGACCGTGAACGGAGTTGAAACCATGGGAGTTGGCTAGAAAATAAGCGGGTGTTTTGGAAGAACATCCGATTCCGGAAAGTTTGGCCACACGGTGCGGCTCAACGGCCATATCAAAACAAGCCTGGATGATGGCACCGCTCACGGAGTCGTGTCCACAGCCAGCACAAAGGGTGGAAAGGGAGCCTTCGTAGTATTTGCGGGTGTAGCCGAGTTTGTTGGTTGGCGATTCTGGGTGGCGAAAAACGGGTCGTACGAATGTCATGTTGTATAATTATCCTGTTTCGCGGTGGCTATCGCAGGTTGTTTTAAATCGAAGTTTTATGTTGCAAAAGTGGCGGCTCTAAAGCAGCCACTTTTGCTTTATTCATTCAGATCTGATTCTATGGGCTCTCCAATCTCATGCTCCACAAATCCCGGGTCAAGTTTTCCGACCAAATTTTGAAATATTTTCTGTTGGATCAAATCAGCAGTGATCGGGAAACCGTCAAAGTTCAAAATGGATATGAGCATCTGAGGATTTATGCCCAATTCGTTGACTAACAATGACTTGAACTGTGCGTCTCTGTTTTGCTCCACCACAAACACCCGTTCATGGGCTTCAATAAATGCCCGCACCGAATCATTAAATGGAAAGGCTTTTATGCGCATGCTATCGAGCACAATATCCTTCGCAGCAAGCAGGTCTTTTGCTTCCTGGGCGGCATAAGTAGTGGTACCGAAAAAGATCATACCGAAGTTGCTCTGCTTTTCTTCCTGATATAGTTCGGGACCTGGTACATATTCCTTTGTTGTCTCCCATTTTTTTAACAAGCGTTCCATGTTTCGGACATACGCTGCGCCATCTTCTGTGTACACAGCGTATTCATCTCGGGAGGTGCCACGGGTAAAGAAGGAACCTTTGGACGGGTGGGTACCCGGAACGGTGCGATAGGTAATACCATCGCCATCTACATCAAGGTAGCGGCCAAAGTACTCTAGTTCTTCCAAAGCCTTGGCATCCAGCACTTTGCCGCGCTCGTACACCTTGCTATCGTCCCATTTGAGGGGTGGCGACATGTTTTCATTCATCCCGAGGTCTAGGTCGGTCATAACGATTACAGGCGTTTGCAGTTGTTCGGCCAAATCAAAAGCCGCTGTCATTTGCTCGAAACATTCAGCAGGTGTGCTGGGGAAAAGCAGTATTTGCTTGGTGTCGCCGTGGGAAGCGTAAGCTGCAGAAATGATGTCGCTTTGTTGCGTGCGCGTGGGCATCCCCGTGCTGGGGCCGCTGCGCTGTACATCTACCAGTACCGTGGGGATTTCTGCGAAATAAGCCAGTCCCAGAAACTCGCTCATCAGGGAAACGCCTGGGCCGCTGGTCGCCGTGAAAGCCCGTGCGCCGTTCCAGTTAGCACCGATAACCATGCCGATGGCGGCCAGTTCATCTTCCGCTTGCACAATGGCAAAGTTGTTTTTGCCTGTTTCGGGATCAATGCGCAGCTTTTTGGCATATTTTCCAAATGCATCAGCCAAAGAGGTAGAAGGGGTAATGGGGTACCAGGAAAGTACGGTAGCACCTGCGTACACGGCACCCAGCCCGCAAGCAGTGTTACCGTCCATCATGATCCAATCGCCAACATTGTTGCGGCGTTCAACACGATAGGGGAGCGGACACTTATAATGCTCCATGACATAGCTGCGCCCCATGTCGACGGCCTCAAAGTTGGCAATGATCAGCTTTTCTTTATTTTTGAATTTAGCCGTAATGATTTGATGCAGCACCTCCAATTCTATATCCAGCAAGGCGGTTAAGGCGCCCACATAAACCATGTTTTTCAGCAACTGGCGCTGGCGCGGGTCGCTAAACTTGTCCATGCACATTTGCATCATCGGAATGCCCATGTAGTGGATATCGTCGCGGATAAACTCCTTGTGCAGCTCCTTGGTGCTGTCATAAATGAAGTACCCGCCTTTTTTTACGCTGGCAATATCCTTGGGCATACTTTGCGGGTTCACACTCAGCATGATATCTATGCCTTCCCGGCGACCGAGGTAGCCTTTTTCGCTTACCCGTACTTCGTACCAAGTGGGCAGGCCCTGGATGTTGGAAGGGAAAATATTTTTAGGCGATACAGGAATTCCCATGCGGAAAATGGCCTTGGCAAACATGTCGTTTGCGCTGGCCGAGCCTGTGCCATTTACGTTGGCGAACTTAATTACGAAATCGTTGAGCACTATAACTGAGTGATGAGAGATGAATGATGCGAGATGTTTAGGCAAATTTCAATCCGCCAGCTTTTGCGGTATTGTACAAGTACTTTTCCATGTCCCAAGCTGATGTTGGACATCGTTCGGCGCAAAGCCCGCAGTGCAGGCATACATTCTCGTCTTTGATCATTACTCTTTTTGTCGGCAGCTCGGAGGAAACGTATAAATCCTGCCACAGCTCATGCGCCGGGGCGGTCAAGCGTGTGCGCAAATCTGCTTCGTCGCCGTTTTCAGTAAAAGTGATGCAATCTGTGGGGCAAATATCCACACAAGCGTCGCATTCAATGCAGCGGGAGGTGGTAAATACCGTTTGCACATCGCAGTTGAGGCAGCGTTCAGCTTCTTTGAATGCTGTTTGGACATCGAAGCCAAGTTCAACCTCCATCAAGCGGTCTTTCAGGGATTTGAACTTGTCTGCATGGGGTACTTTAAAGCGCAAATCGGCTGCCACGGCGCTGTCGTACATCCATTCATGGATGCCCATTTTTTGGTGGATGAGGTTCGTCAATGGATCGGGCCGCTCGTCCAGGCTTTTTCCATGGCAGAACAGATCAATGGATACCGCGGCACTATGTCCGTGCGCAACAGCGGTGATGACGTTTTTCGGGCCCATGGCCGAGTCGCCACCGAAAAATACGTTTGGTACGGTCGACTGAAAAGTTATTTTGTTTAGAATGGGTACTTCCCAGCGGTCAAATTCCAAACCCAGATCGCGTTCTACCCAAGGAAATGCGTTCTCTTGCCCTACGGCAATCAGCACGTCGTCGGCTTCGAAAAACACATCTGGTTCGCCGGTTCGCACCAGTTTTCTCTTGCCTTTTTCGTCGTATTCGGCTTTAACCAATTGAAACATCATGCCCGCCAGTTTGCCATTTTTTATGACAAAAGACAATGGTACGTGATTTTCAAATATCGGGATGTCCTCGTGTACGGCGTCTTCTATTTCCCAGGGAGAGGCCTTCATTTCAGACCGTGGGCTCCGCACCACCACTTTTACCTCCTCACCACCCAATCGGCGGGAGGTGCGGCAGCAGTCCATAGCAGTGTTTCCACCGCCAAGCACCAGCACTTTTTTTCCGATTTTGCTGGTGTGCTCAAAGGCCACACTCGCCAGGAAATCAATGCCGATCCGCACATTTTCGCCTGCTTCTTTGCGTCCTGGAAGCTCGCTCAGGTCGCGGCCCCGTGGAGCGCCGGTACCCACAAAAATGGCATCGTAACCTTTCCCCATCATTTCTTTCATGCTCGACACGTAGGTTCGAAACTGGGTATGGATGCCCAAATCGAGTATATATCCAACTTCTTCGTTCAATACCGTTTCGGGCAATCGGAAAGATGGAATTTGGGTACGCATCATGCCGCCACCGGCAGGTTGTTCATCGTACAGGTGGATTTCATAGCCTAAGGGTGCCAGGTCGCGTGCCACAGTCAGCGATGCTGGGCCGCCACCAATGAGGGCAATTTTTTTCCCATTTGGGGCAAATGGCCCTTGTGGCATAAGATTTTTGACATCACCTTTAAAATCGGCGGCCACACGCTTGAGGCGGCAAATGGCTACAGGTTGGTCTTCCACGCGGCCACGCCTACAGGCTGGTTCGCAAGGGCGGTCGCAGGTGCGGCCCAGAACGCCGGGGAACACATTGGATTCCCAGTTGATCATATACGCCTCAGTGTAGCGTTCGGCGGCAATGAGTCGAATGTATTCTGGGACTGGGGTATGCGCAGGACATGCATACTGGCAATCGACCACTTTGTGGAAGTATTCCGGGTCTTGTACGTTGGTTGGATTCACGGTTCAAGTTCTTTTTGCAACAATTCGGACTGCCAAAGTAGGGGGTTGCGCAATTTTTTTTCAAAAATAATTTTCAAAAGAAAAAACTAGGCAATAATTCAGGCGAAAAATAGGGCGAAACCGCAGGAATTCAAAGCGATGGTGGAGGATTCAGGAATAAAACTTTACGCGCAAACATCTGAATTTTAGCTATTTGTGATAAAGTGTCAAATTCAAGGGTAAGATTTTTGGACTTAATGCGAAATAAAACTGAGGGGAGGATTCATACGTAAATTTTGTTAACGAAAGGGAAGAAAAATCCATTAATGTTTGGTTAATCTATACCCTAATTTCAGTACTGGCACGTAGTTCGCACGTCTAGTGTTTAACGAAACGATTTTAATCAACTTTTCAAATTAACGAGAATACCATGCACTACGCAAAATATGTCATACTCATTGCCTTATTAACCCCTTTGATCGCAGAGGCCCAAATCTTTACGAAAAACGTAAAGCCGGCTGAAACGATATTGATAGAAGGCAAAGTCTTTGACGAAGTATCAGGCACTCCGATCAACCAATCGGGTGTAACCGTTTTTGACGATGTTATGAAGGTGGGGCTCGCCCATGGAGAAACAGATGCCATGGGGGTGTATAAAGTAAACGTGCCCATAAAGTCGCGCTACAGAATTTTGGCGGAAAAGCCTACCTATTTTGACTCAGAGAAATTGGTAGACCATCAAGAAGGGGGGCTGAATGTTGATTTAGGTATGGGAAGAAAGCCGGGTTACGTGTTTGATATCACGATTTTCGACAAAGCTTTCGAGCATAATACGATCAATACGTTGCGTGATTGCAAGGTGGAGATTTACAACAACACGACTGCCCAGCAAGAGCTCACGATTGAAAAACTGTCGAAATCGACCTTTAATTTTTCGTTTGCGGAAGGCAACCACTATACTGTTTTGGTTCGGAAGCCTGGTTATCTCAACCGCCGTATTGAAGTGTACGTCAACGTGAATGGCTGTATTCTTTGCGTAGATGGAATGGGCATTAAGGAGCCAGACTTGGTGCCGCTGATGACCCACAACAACGAGATTGGTTACTTTTTGGGCACCATCGACTTGGATTCCATCCAAATTGGCAAGCGCTTTCAGTTGAACAATATCTATTACGACTTCGACAAATCGGATATACGCCCTGATGCAGCGAAGATATTGAACAGCCTCGCCGTTTTCCTGAAAGACAACCCTGGCATAACGGTTGAGCTTGGCTCGCATACCGACTCAAGGGGTAGTGACGATTATAATCTGTTGCTTTCTGACGAACGCGCAGCATCAGCTGTTGCCTACCTCGTAGAAACGCAAGAGATCTATTTTGAAAGCATTACGTCTAAAGGATATGGCGAAACCCAATTGGTGAATAAATGTGACGATGGGCAAGCCTGCTCAGAAGAAGAGCACCAAAAAAATCGCCGGACAGAGATCAAAATTACGGGGGTTCTGGAAGAAGACCCAATTTGGAAGAAAACGCTTAAAGAAATCATTGAAGACAAGGAGTTGTATCGAAAAGTGCTCGAAAAGGAGCAGAAACAGCAAGGAGATAAACGGGTAAAAACAACAAAACCCGTCATTAGAAGTGGCTCAAAATAATTTTTGGCACGGTTTTTCAACAGTAATCATCAGAGAAACAAATTCATAGATTCCTCAAAATAGTCTAATCCGTTCACCTGAATACAAAATTTTAATATTATGAAATACCTCGTTCAAAATCGCAAAAACTTATTGCTCGCCACCCTGATGGCAGCATCTTTTGGACTGAATGCTCAAATTGAATCTACCCACACTGATGTGAAGTATGGCTACACAACAGTGGTATATAAAGACAAAGCAGCGTCGGACACCGATGTGCTGTCTGCCCTCGACAATTCTATTGGCATCGGCGATGTAATACGGGTTACGGTTGCGCCGCCAAAGCCTGCTGTTGTTCCCAATGTGGACAAATCCAAAGGAGAAGATACTTGGCTCAAGCCAGTTGGCAAACCAACGGCAAGCGCCATGACCGCCACGGTTGCAACAGTTCCAGTCAAAAATATATTGATTAACAGGGCTGCGCCAAGACCTGCGGCTGCTCCTGCTGCGGCCATGAATGCTGCGCCTGTAGCGCCCAAAGCAATGGTTAAAAAGGTAGCGGCAACTCCAAGTCCGGTAGTTACAGTTCAAGCGAAAAACCTTGCTGTCGCAAATGTCGAGGATACAAATGCTGTACAAAACAGCTTTGCTGCACCAGCTGTAGTTAGAGTCGCCAGGTCTGCAGAATCTATTAAAGCGGCCAAGTCAGCGAACAAGTCGCTGAAAAAAAGCAAAGGCAACTTCAAGCCGAAAAGCCGCAAAAAAGGCAAGCAACGATACAAATGCCCAAAATTCTAAACTTGACCAATAAAAAAAAGCCGGTGGAGCATTCGCTCCACCGGCTTTTTTTTATTGGTCAAGTTTAGAATTTTGGGGTTTCAGGTTTCAGGTTTCAAGGTTTCAGGTTTACGCAATCTATTCGTACTTGAAATACCTATTTCAAAATTAACAACAGATCGCGTAAACCTGAAACCTTGAAACCTAAAACCCTTTTTTCCCGAAACCTTTTTTACGGCTGCGTGCGTGCCGCCTCTACCATAATTTTTATTTCTTCCATTAGCCCGTCGTCGCTGCCTTCGAAGCCTACTGCTTTGAAACGTATTTTTCCATCGCCGTCGAGCACAAATTTTGTCGGAATGCCAGAAACGCCAAATGAAGTGATCACTTTGTCATCGTTGTCAAGCAAGACATTGAACGAATAGCCTTTTCCGTTGATAAATTCTGCAGCATTTTTGGCTTTGTCGTCCCCTTTTTCCCAACTGTCAACAAAAACGAATGCTACTCCGGCGTCGTTTTTGTAATGATCTACCGCTTTTTGCATGCCGGGGAAGGAAGCTTTACAAGGGCCGCACCAGGTAGCCCAGAAATCAACTACTACTACTTTTCCTTTCAGGCTTTCCAGGCTGATACTTTCCCCTTGTAAGTTTTTAAGGCTGAATGCAGGGGCGGGGTCTTTGGTCATTTTGGCCAACAACTCTTTCCGCTTTTCTGCTTTTGCTACGCTGCCAAGCTTTTCCAAATAAGCTGCTGCGCCAGCTTCGCTGCGCTCTTCGGCCATGTACAAGCGTTTGAATTGCTCCGTCATGGCGCTGGTTGATTTGCCTTTGAGCAGGAAGCCTTCCAATTGATGACGAAGTTCGGGCGATGATGCACGCTCCAAATAAGCTGTGTAGCGTTCGTTCATATCAGGCGAATTTCCTTTGTTGATGGCGATAACTTCGGCCTGTAAGTCAGCGGCGCCTTTTGCATCGCCTTTTTTGTCCATCACGTAGGCATAAGAGTCGGCGTACATGGCAAAGACGTTTTTCCGCTGATCTAGCCAGCTTCTTTGGCTCAGGTAGGGTATTTTGGCACTCGTTGGATTGGCTATTTCACGCCGTGCAATGTCTGTTGCTGTTGCGGACATGATACTGGCTTCGTCGAGCGCGGTACCTTTTTCCGCCAGTTCCCAGGCAAAGTTGTTGTACAGGCTGGCACGGTCGTTTTCTGGCAATAATGCCGCAATGCTGCGGAGTTTTTCCCAGTTTTGTTGGTCGCCATATTTATTGGCCAGGGTACTGCGCATTTGGCTGACCGCCTTGTTATCCTCTTCATCCAGCGGTTTGTATTTGTTGGCATAAGCCACGATCATCTCTTCCACTTTTGCTAGGTCTGGCTCCATTTCGATCGTTTTGCGGTGTTCTTGTTTGGCTAAAGTGCCTTTTGGCCAATTGGTGCGGGCTTTGTCTTTTATCGCCTTTGATTTGTCCGCTTGCCCCAACCGCTCATAGAGGCGGGAAATGCCCAATAAATCTTGCTCAGTAGCCTTGGAATTGCCTTCTATTTCAGCCAATAAAGCCAATGCGTCTGCTTTGCCATCATCGCCTTTTTTTACTGCCATGATACAATTGGCATAACTCGACCAATATTTAGACTTTAAATCTGGTTGGGCAGCAAAAGCCTGGTTATACAGCTCCAATGCTTTTAAAGCTGTTCTGTTCAGACCATAAAGGCCGCCCCAATCGCGGTACAAAGCAGCTTGAGCTGCCTTGCTTTCCGGGATTTGTTTTCCAGATGCATCACAAACAGGGATGAAATAGCCTTCCCCATCGTTATTGTCTACCTGTTCGTTATTGTCCTGATTTTCAAGGCTCAATAAAACAGCGGTAGTATTGGCACCCAAGGTGAAAATGCCCACCAGTGTATTGCCGGAACGTGCCACTGCAAGATCAATAGCCTGAGCTTTGCTGTCAGCATATTCCAGGGCGTTTAGCACAATGGTTTCTGCTGTGCGCACTTTGCTATTGGAGAGGTCGAATTCAACCCGGACTGTTTCTCCAGCTTTTGGTGCTGCGGGGATGGTTTTCCAGCTTTGGGCTGCAACCAGCAATGGAGAAAGCAGGAAGAAAAGGATGATTTTTTTCATGTTGTTGTTGTTGAAATTAATTCGTTAAAAATTAGGGCAACGCACCCGGCTTTTTCTTTCACCAGGGTGGTAGTAACTCATGGAAATTTCAAAAGCACCCCTTGAATTGTTTGCCTGGGTCAATTGCGAGACGGTGATGTCGTAACTGAGCCCTACCGTCCAACGATTCAGTTCTACCATGCCAACAATGGTAACGGCATCAGCTTGAAAACCCCTGTCTAGTTTGTTCCCAATACGTGCCCAGGCACCTGCGCGCAGGGCAAGTTCATTGTAATCGTTGTTTGAATAGCGCAAATTAACGCCCAAGTCAGTCTCGAAAGAAGGGCCTTGGCGCATCACCAGTGCGCCAGGCAGCAGGCTAACGTTATCGTTCAAGGGAAATTCTCCGCCCGCGTGCGCCGACCAACGTGAATACAGCGTTTCATTACCGTCTTCAACAAGTGAAATTTGTGGGCTGTTCAGGTGGTGCATCGCGCCGCCCAGGTAAAATGTGCCGTTGTTCTCAAACAGCACATACCAGAGCAAGCCTGCGTTGAAATCAAGCCAACCTTTTGAGTTGGCATTGGCATTGGGTTCATCGCTCGACAGGCCAAAATTGGGCGTTTCAGTGCTTGAATCGAATTGGCGGCTAAACCAGACCTTCCCCCAATCTATGGAGTTTTGGCCATAACCTACTTGTGCTCCTGCTGACAGATAGTGGTCGGCCTGGCGCCGTCCGCCAGAAAGTTGTTTCAAAAATGCGCCGCCCAGGTGGAATTTGTTCTGTACAAATCGAGCAGTGCCCGCCTCATCGTGCATGGCGCCCACGCCAAAAGAGGCGAAATCGTCCCGCATACCTACCGGCACCCGGTATTCATACGCTGCAGAATAGGTACGGAAAGGAACTGGTGAGATGATGCTGCCCCATTGGTCGCGGTAATTGACGGTAGCGCGCCAACTGCCGTTAAAAAGCCCCGTCATGGCTGGGTTCAGGTTCCAGGGAGAAGCGTAATACTGTGAAAATCTGGGGTCTTGAGCCTGTGTGTTGGAAAGAAATGCAAAGCAGCACAGGGCAATGAATAGAATCGGTTGGGTAAAAATTTTCATCGGTGATTAAGTTTAAAAATAAATGGTAAATTTAGCAAAACGTAGGTTTTCAGTCCGAAAAAAAAGAAAATTCTACCGTATCCTCAGAAAATTAACGCTTTTTCCGAAATAAATAATGAGGATTAGGCAAAACAACCTCAAATCTGGCGTCTTTACACAACGCTTGAGCCAATTTGGCGCTTCCAAATTGCTGGTGCTTTGCCGAATCATCGAGCAGCACAAGGCCGCCGGGCAAAAGGAATTGCGCCACGTTTTCAAAGTCTCTTTGCGCAAAATCGTAAGCATGGTTGCCATCTATGTAGGCAAAAGCAATTGGTCCGCCCAGTTTCGTTTTGCGTTCAAATACATCCATCAACGTTTTTTCGGCTTTCCAGGCTTCAAAAAAACTGTCAGAATCCAGGTGAATGGCGTGGGGCAAGTTGTAGCTGCTTAACAACTTGACCGATTGAACAAAGGAGGCTTTTATATGTGCCATATAATCGGTCCGCAACACGTCTGATCTCCCATCCATCCATTGCGTTGCCTGCCCTTTTTCGTCGTGAAACCCTTCATACACCCAAGCATCGCAACAATACAAGTGCGCTTCACGATGGTGTTTCTGCATTAAATAGGTCAATAAATTGGCCGACAACCCACCATATGAACCAATTTCAAGCACACAGCCGCCTTCCGGCATTTCCTGGATGGCTTGTTCCAGGAGGTAAATATTTCCAGGATGCAACATGCCTTCGCCAATGACGGAACAACGCAAACGGAGGATGAAATCGTCGTGCGGACTAACCCGATACTGCTTGCGGTTCAGCAGTTTATTCACCAGTGCCTTGATAGGAATACGCATGTTTTTTGTTTTTGACCTTATCGAATCAGCGTCACATTGCCTTTCAATGTTTCCTGAAGTCCATCAATGTATTCCGCTTCCAAAAGCCAGACATACACGCCAGGATCGCTGGGCTGACCTCGAAATGTACCGTCCCAACCTTGAGTGATTTGGTTGACGGCAAAATCACGGTCTTCGTACAGCAATTCTCCCCAGCGGTCATACACCCTGAATACCAGTATTTTGCGCACTTGTTTGCTCAATCCATGCACGACCAGCAGGTCATTCGTAAGGTCGCCATTGGGGCTAAAAGCTGTGGGCACATAAACACCTCGGGGCTTCTCTACTTTTACGCGAATGGTTCCTAATCCAGCACATCCGTGTTCATCTGTCACCGTGAGTTTGTAGGTGTTGCTGACCGAAGGCTTTACCCAGATTTCATCGCAGAAAATAACATCGGCACAAGTAAGGCTATCTACCAGCGCGCTGCTCCATTGAAAATTTGTCATGCCGAAGGCATTGGAAATGGCAGCGGAAAGCAAGAGGCTGTCGCCTAAAATGATAGTAGTGTCGCTGCCGATGAAAACGTCGATGGCTGGTGGCTGGCCCAAGGTGTCGAGGAGCGTGTTGGTGCAGCCGTTCGCGTCGCGTACCTGCAAGCTGTAGATGCCTGCCCCCAACGCGATAAAGGTGCTGCTGCCCCCAAAAGGACCACCATTCAAGCTGTATCGATAAGGGGTGTTGCCGCCGCTAACCAATAATTTGATGCGCCCGTTGTGCTCCCCAAAACAATCTGGCTCCGTTAGTTGGGTGGCCAACTGCAAGGATGCTGGTTGCACAATGTTTTGTGCGCCCGTTACGGTGCAGCCGTTTTTATCCGTAACCGTTAGGGTATATTGGCCCGGCCCAAGTTGGTTGATACTGGGAGCGTTGGCGCCATTAGACCATTGGAAGGTATAGTCAAACGTGCCACCGCCTACAATGGCATTTATGGTGGCATTGCTGTCCGTAGCACAAAGCAGCGAAGTGGCCTGTAAATTCAGGAGCAGGGATTCTGGTTCTTTTAGATCGTATACCCCCCTCGTGGTACAACCGGCGGCATCTGTGATGGTGACTGTGTAAACCCCTGCGCTCAGGTTTTCGATTATTTTGCTGGTCGACATATTGCTCCAAGTATAAGCAATTGGTTGCAGCATGTTTTGTACGCTCAAGATGTTGATAGCACCATTGGTACCCCCAAAGCACAATATATTTTCTACCGAGGTATTTAAAACAATCGCGGGTGGTTGGTTGACAAAAAAGGAACTGGTGCCACTGCATCCTTGAAAGTCGGTGGCTGTAATCTGATAGCTGATATCGCCTAATAAACCAGTGATAATTGGGGCATCGAGCGCTCCAGGTATGCTCCATAGGTATTGATACTTCATCGTATCGCCCATGGCCGCGCCCCCAGAAATCATGTTCACGGCGGCTTGGCCGTTTGGAAGGTTAAAGCAAGTAGGTGGCACAAAAGCCACATTGACGACCACGGGTGCAAATTGTTCCATTAAAATGCTTGCCGTAGTAGAGCATCCGTTTTGATCTGAAATAGTAACAGTATAAGTCCCAATAGATAGTCCATTGACCACAGCTGATTGTTGACCATTGCTCCAATTGTACAAAAGGAGACTGCCTGGGCCTGCAGTGACCGTTGCAGTAGCCTGCCCATTTGTCTCGCCAAAACATGGCGTAAAAGTTTGGGTAATATTCACCGTGATACCTTGGGCTGGTTGGGTCACCGTTGCTGTATTCGAAGCGGTACATTGGTTGCTATCCGTAACGGTGACCGTGTATGTGCCAGCACTGAGGTTGCTCAGTTGTTGGGCGGTACTTCCTGTTGACCAAACAAAGGAATATGGAGCGGTACCTCCAGCTGGATTGGCCATGGCAGTTCCCGTAGACGCATTTATACAGCTGATGTTGGTGGTCGAAACAGGGCTGTTCAACGGGCTGGGTTGTGGTATCAATGTTGAAGCGGTAGTACTGCAAGCATTGGCATCGGTCACCGTCACGGTGTACATGCCACTCGCCAGGTTGGAAGCTTGCTGGAAAGTTTGGTTGTTTGGGTCGCTCCACAAAAAGGAGTAGGGCACTGTTCCTCCCTGTGCCTGTACCGATGCTGTCCCGTCAGATGCCCCAAAACATTTAACTGCTTGAATATTAAAGGTGTTCACTACTACAGCTACGGGACAATCAACCAAAACAGTATCGATTTTCGTGCATCCAACCGCATCGGTCACGGTGAGGAAATGGTTGCCACAAGCGGCGTTTTGCAGGTTGGGGGTGTTGCTGCCCGTTTCCCATAAATAGAGAAAAGGCGGGGCGCCACCGCTCACATTGGTGCCAATGGCGCCATTGGATAGCCCGGAGCAGCTGGGTGAAACGGGGCTAAATTGCACTTGAATGGGCGGTGCAGATCCGATGCTGAGGCTTTGGGTGTCGGTGCAACCGTTGGCGTCCTGCACCGTCACGGTGTAAGCGCCGGCACACAGCCCGGTGGCAGTTTGCACTCCTGGTGTTATGCTGCTGCTGCTCCAGGAATAGGAATAGGGCGAGATTCCGCCATTGGGCGTTATGGTTGCACTGCCCTGACAACTGCCGGCGCATGGGTCGTCTGCCACATTGGTAAAGGAGGATGTCAATTTGAAAGGCTCTGGGACCGTGATAATAATTTGCACGTTGCAGCCTTGCGCATCCGTTACGGTAACGGTATGCGGACCAGCTGGGATGTTCTGAGCTGTTTGGGTTGTTTGACCACTGTTCCATAAATAGTTGTACGGCATGGTGCCGCCAGCAACAAACACGGTTGCCGAGCCATTATTTCCGCCGAAACAAGAAACAGGCTGCGCATTGCTGCTGTTGACCATCAGTAACTGAGGTTGTGTTACATCAACCGAAGTGGCAGCCTGGCACATGTTGGCATCGGTAATGATGACAAAATGTGGGCCTGCGGTTAGCCCTGTTGCGGTCATGCTGGTTTGGTTGTTGTCCCAAACATAATTGTAGGGCATGGTTCCGCCCATCACCGTGATGGTGGCGGCCCCGCTGTTCCCACCAAAACAAGATACAGGGGTTTGCGTACCAATGAAAGTAAAAGGTGCAGGTTGGATAATCGTGGCCGTTGATGTTTGAACGCAGCCGTTGTCATCCGTGACCGTTACCGCATAACAACCCGCTGCCAACCCGCTGATACTTGCCCCAATTTGTGGCGTGCCACCTGTACAGGGCTGCCAGTTGTATGTCAAATTTCCGGTACCGCCTCCGCCGTTGGCTACAGCCGAACCTGTACTGGCGCCTGGGCAATTCACGGGCACAACATTAATACTCAAGGCTATTGCAGCCGGGCTGATAATGCTGAAATTCAAAGTATCGGCACAACCCAAAGCATCGCGAACAATGACCCTGTGGTTGCCGCCGGGCAATATGTTCTGCAAGTTTCCATTTGGGAAAGGTACCGGCCAGTTGTCGACAAAAAATTGTACCGGGCTATTCCCTCCAAGCACTGAAATAATCACAGAACCTGTAGAGTCCCCGGCGCATTGAAGGCCAGCAATGCTGTTCAGGGTAGCGACTATGGTGCAACTGGTCATATTTGCGTTGCCGACAGCTACCAAAGGTGTGCAACCTGGGCTAAGTGCCCGTACTTCCATCATAACAGCCTCGCCAAGCATCAGTCCGCTAACCGTGTGCATCAAAGTCCCATTCGGGCTTTGCCAGGCACCGCCGTTTACACTTATTTCGTATCCCAAAGCGCCAGGTGCTGCATCCCAACCCCAAGTCATGGTGCTGGTTCCAAAATTGATGACGGCCAAATTGGTGGGTGCCGGAAAAAATGTGATGACATTCACCGTGACGGTATCGTAGTGCTGGCAACCAAAAGCATCCATGGTATTAACCGTGTAAGTCGTTGTTTGTGTGGGCGTTGCGGTAGGGTTTGGGCAGGACGTACAGGACAGGGTGCTGCCATTTGACCAGGAATAGTTGACGTTGTTGTTGACGTTGAAACCAATGCTCCACCATTTTACCTTGCCATATTGGTTGGGCGCAAATCCATCCGAAACACGGAGCGACCAGTTCCCGTTTATGGCTGCGCCGTTCAGGGCCGACCAGTTGCCTTCCGGCGCGTAGGTACCATTGAATGGGGCCGATTGTCCGACAATTGGCGTGACGGCCGCAGGTGAAAAGCAAGTGATTTTGTAATTGTCGCCAGACCCTCCGTTCCCGCTTGAAAGTTCGAGCAATTGGCCACTGGGTGCGCGTAAGAAAATATTTAAGTCGCCAACAAAGTCGGTTTCAATGTCCATGCAAACGGAGGTGATTTGTTGCGTTGGAATGGTCAGAAACAAGTATCCCAGGCTGCTCACGTTCACTGGTGCGAGGTACGGGTTAGGGTGCGGGTGGTTTCCATTGCCCAATCGGTAATCAGGGTAGGATTCGAACCTGACCTCCTGCATGGGTGGGGCCAGGGCGGTAGCATTGAGCAGGGTGGTGCCGCCCGTGCAAAGGGTCGTGTCTTTCAATACCGGCACATCGGGACCACAGGAAAAACAGTTTGGGTGGGTTGGTGGCAGCACGGCAATGGTCAGTAAAGTATCCCAACTGCAACCGAAAGCATCATTGACGGTAAATGTATAGCCAGCAGTGCCCGCATTTTGCGGTGACGCGGCAATGGAATCTGCGGTTGAAAAGAAAATAGAAGGATTGCTGTTCCAAAGCCAGGAATCAATAGTAGGGGTAAATGACTCGATGCTGGGATATAGCTGATCCAGAAATTTTAAGGACCAATTGAAAATAAAACCGTTGTCGATGGGCCACCAATCGGTCACCGCCAGGGTCCATTCGCCATTTAAGGGGCATCCTACCAGGTTTGATATCGGCTGAAAGGTGCTATAATCACCCGCCGGAATGGTGCCAATGCCACCGGGAAGCGCATTGGCGTATTGAATCCAGGTAGGGTTGGGGGCGTTGTTCACCCAGCAGTACGCGTACCCAAGTCCGGGAATTGGGAATATATTGTCGTTGTCGTTTGGTTCACCCACAAAAACCTCGCCCCCAAAATTGCCCGGATGGTCGTGTAGGATGATGCTTTGGCCATTTGGACAGGTCAGGGTGATTTCCACATCGCGCACCCAGGAATGTTCCATCGTCACACAGAGGCTTTCTAAGTCAGTGGGGCTCACCATAACTTGTCCAGGAGAAAACTCCGTAAAAAACACGTTGGTTTTATAGGGAATGCCCGTGCCATCGGGGAGTGCCAAAGAGTCGGAACGGCTGCCTTCTGCGGCAAAGGAGGAGGTGTTTGGCGTAATAACTAGGGTTTGATTGCCTGCTGCGCCGCTTACGTTGGCGCTGAGCATTACGGTATCGCCGGCACAGATGGTTTGGTCGAGCATACCCGCCAATTGGAAGCTGGGCCTAGGCGCAACGCGGACGCGCTGGTTGATGAGGTTGGTATTGCGGCAACCTTGTTGGTCGGTCAGAAAAAGCTGGACGTAATAGCCTCCTGGTATGTCGAACCTATGCGAGGTGTTTGGGCCGTACGCGATGCCGCCATCGCCAAAGTTCCATTCAAAAGTAGTGGTCAAATCTGATTGTGGGTAAGCAAAATTATTCTGGGGATACATGCCTTTGCCGTCGAAAAACACCCGCTCGCCAGGACAAATATCAATCCAGCCTGTATCAGCAGGGGCTACCGTTGGGTTTGTGGATACCATATCTGCCTGAATTCTTTGGCATGAAGCTACGCAGGAAATTGCCGCCGCCCAGCCCGTAGCGACACCGCTGCCATCCGAGTCGAAAGAGATGGTGAGGCATCCCGATGGGTTTACGGCAGTGGCTTGCACCAAAAAGGGCTGGCCGGGATTGTAGTCGGTGTGACAAGCCAGCAAGGGTGCCGATAGGTTTGGTCCATCGTAAATACAAAGCACGTCGCCAGGTGCAATGTCTGCACCTGAGAAGCTGAGTCGGATATGGGTGCCGTTGGCACCATCCGAGCAAATAGTAGTGCTCAGGTTTGCATTGTTGGTATAATTGCCCGTTGGCCCGCCCGGATCATAAAAGGTACCGTTGCAATCGGTGATGGATGCGCCATTCATTGTATAGTTTTGGCCAGCCATCGGCAATGCCAAAGCGAGGAACAGCGAGAACGGGATTATCGGGAGGCGAATGCTCATCTTGAAGTAGTTTTGTTGCGGAATCAACAGCAAAAAAAAAGAAAATCTGGGAGACTTTGAGGTTTGTTTTTTTGAAGGTAGAAAATATGAGTCATCCCTTGTTTATTGGATGGAATTCTTGGTGCTAAAATATGAGTCAACCCTTATTTTCATGGGGTGTTCATGTTATTCTAGTCAAGAGGAAGCAGGCGGGGCTATAATTGTTATAACGTATTCGTCAGACCACGAAAAGTGGTCGGACGAGGGGCCTTTTGGTCTGACGAATTTTCTTCGTCCGACCAATAAGTATAAACAAATGCCCGAATTTACCCCGGTTTTCCTTCCAACAAAAATCAGGGATGACTCATGTTGGCCATGAAAGTTAGGGATGACGCATATTTGAATTATTTGTTGCGGAAAAGCGAAGCCGCTTAGTCAAGATGCAAAATAAACTACTTTCGCTTGCCTTTGAACGCGATACATCAAAAATCTTTGGCTCGATCAATCCGTTTGAACATACCCATCATGAACATTTCAGCACTAGAAGAAATCACCTCACCCGCCCCAGGCGTCAGGCTTTTTATCAAGCGTGACGACTTGTTGCATCCTGAAATTCAGGGGAACAAGTGGCGCAAACTACGGCCTGTCATTCAGAACATGGGTACAGTAAAAACAGGCATACTAAGTTTTGGCGGGCCTTTTTCCAACCATCTTCATGCCTTGGCAAGTGCCGGAAAAGTGCACGGGTTCCCCACCATTGGTATTGTACGCGGTATGTCCGCTGATTTGAACAACCATACGCTGGCGTTTGCGCAGCAATGCGGGATGCAGCTGTTCCCTGTCACAAAAGTGGCTTACCAAAGTTTAAAAACGGCAACCATACAAGTGGTGTTTGAGCATATCGGGTATAGTCCAACGGAACCGTATCAACTGCTTCCAGAAGGGGGCGATACGGTGGAGGCGCTCATCAGTTGTTCCGCAATACCAGTCGAAATCATGGAGCAACTTCCCAAGGATGCTGGTGCGCCAGTCTATTTTTGTGTGCCAGCGGGTACGGGTTGTACGGCGGCAGGGGTGATTGCAGGGAGTAGGGGGCAGGTGCTGGTGTTCCCGGCAGCGCCTTATGGTGTTGATCGGGAAGTGATTTTGGGGAAGATTTGGCGGGCTGGATTTGAGCAGGATGTTGATTTTGAAATTGTGGTGGGGGAGGGGAAGTTTGCGCAGATGAGCGAGGAGCTGCTGGAATTTGTACGGGAGTTTGAGCAAAAGACGGGAATATTGCTTGACCCGATTTATACGGCGAAAATGATGCAGAAATTGTATGCGTTGATGGAGGAAGGGTTTTTCCCGGAGGGGAGTTGTGTGGTGGCGGTGCATACGGGAGGGTTGCAGGGGTGGGGGTAGGGTCAGGGCAGACGCATGAACGCACCCTAGCGATTGGGCTTTGAGAGACTGTTTAAAAAAGTGTGTCAAAGATAATGCGCACAAAACTGAACTTTGCGGATGACAAAAATTAAAACAAAACAGAGAACAGTTCCGGAACAGGAGCCATTTGATTACGCTTCGTTTGAGTCGGAGGCAATTAAGCGTCTTTACGAAGGTGATGGCCTAGTCGGCGCACAAGGCATACTGACGAACCTGATCCAACGTCTGGTGAACGCGGCCTTGTCTGGAGAGATGGTCGGGCACCTAAAGGAGCAGCGGCAGTCTGGCGAGGCCAACCGTCGCAACGGGCACACGTCCAAGACCGCTGGCGCATGGTGTTCGTAATTTCTGATTCAATTACCACAAAAAAACAAAACCAACGCGCGCTCGTGAGCGTCTGAGACGCGATACGCGCTGTCTGCAAGTCTGTGACTTGCGCGGAAAGTACCGATCGGAAATAGATCAAGTCAAAGACTTGCAGACGACACGTGTCGGGTCGCAGACCCTAACGAGCGCTCGGGTCGCAGACCCTAACGAGCGCTCGGGTCGCAGACCCTAACGAGCGCGCTCACTTTTTGGGCGCGTTTGTTGGTAAGGGTAAGGAGGAAAGGAGTAAGTTTTGGAGAAATACACACGTGCAGGGCGTTTGGCCTGGAATAAGCTATTGGCGAAGGATTCGAAAACCAAGTGAGGCAAAAGTTATTGGTTTATTTTTTGAACATAAAGCGATCAGATTTCTTTTAAGTCAGAAACCATTGAGCCTGCTTTTATTCGAACCATGAAAAAAACGACCAGAAACAAAGCCATTGCCTCCTCAATCCTCCTTGGCCTCCTCGCCTTCGGGGGCTTATTCGTCATCGACAACGTACTCCCCAACATAAGCATTAAGCCCTGGCGCATGGTGCCTTCAGAAAATTCCTGGCGTTTCCCACAAGGGTATTTGCCTGAAAATTTCGGATTGAAGACACAGAAGGTTACGATTCGAACACCCGACAGTCTTACCCT
>JBBRWA010000011.1:0-41963 GCA_038246345.1 Chitinophagales bacterium | reverse complement strand
CAGTCTTTGGCATAGAAAAAATTAAGCCTTGCCGCGGTTGGCTCATTGACTTGAATGCCATCTAAGGCATCTACCGGAGAAAAAACACCTGGCTTGAGCTTGGGCAAGGTGCTATTTGGGCCATTGGCTGTGTAGCCGACCCATGTTTTGCGGCCTGTCAGTACGGGCCACCAATTTTTCAGCCAGACCTTTCTTTTTCGGGAAAACAGCAGCCATATTGGAAGTGTGGCCAATAATACGAAGCAAACAGCAACGTCAAAAACGCGTTTATTGCGCCGCTCTACAGGCTGCGCAATGTTATATTTGATGTCGATGGTATATAACTCCCCAGGCTCATCTTTGCTGCTGCTGCCAATGATGCTAAGGCTTTCCTCCGGCACAATTTTGTAGGAAATAGCAGGGCCAAGCAAGGTCATCCATTCCATTATTTTCTGGCTAGGGATGTCTTTGGAGCAGAAAATGACCTCATTTATTTGGTAAATCCGCGCTATTTCATCCAATTGAGCTATGGTGCCCAAAACATTGGATTCCGTCAGCGGTGCCGTGGATCGATTTGAAGGGGCTACATACCCAATTAAATTCTTTGCGGTACGTATCTGGTGCAGCAATTCGGCAACCCGTTTGCTCTCTGCTTCAGCGCCAACGATGACCACGTTTTTTGTGCGTTCTCGCCCAATTCGGAAATTGCGAAAGGTGTAAAAATGCGCCAAAGCCCGAATACTCACGGTTGCCAGCACCGCCCAAACAGCACCCATGAGCACCAGCGCCCGCGAGGGCCGGTAATCCAGGTCTAGAAAGCCGTACACCGCAGCCAAAAAGAGGGTGCCAAAACTTAATCCGCGCACCAGGCGACGCAGGTCGTAGCGGGCATCGTAGGCTCCATTCAGCCAGGCCGTGCCCAACCAGATAAGAATGTACAGCGGGAAATTGAACCACAACACATTAGACTTGAACCAATCCGGATCTTTGTAGAAGTAATTGGCCCAAAAATCCTTCAATACCACCAGCCCAATATAAATCGCCAGCGCTTCCAGCATCGGCAGCCATATTTTGCTCCAGATATTGCGCGCCAGCGTTATGCCTGCCCGAAGCCAGATAGCCGCGTGCAACATTAGAATAAAAAGTCCTGCCCGGCGACCCGTAAAGTGCTTTTTGGCAAAAATGATCATTGCCTGATAAAACGTGCGCACGTAATTCAGGCTGCCCTTTTTGGTACTTTCCCCTTTATAGTGGATGATGCTGGTTTCAGGCAAATAGTAGTTTTTGTACCCCGCTTGCGTAATCCGGTACGACAGGTCGATGTCTTCCCCGTACATGAAAAACGCTTCGTCGAGCAATCCCGATTTGTCGAGCGCGGCACGGCGCATGAACATGAAACAGCCAGCCAGAACTTCCACCTCTTGTGTTTTGTTTTCGCTCAGGTGCCCCAGGTAGTAATGGTTGAAGGTTTTGCTTTTGGGAAATAGACTGGAAAGTCCAAATGTTTTGCAAAATGCTACCCAGGGCGAAGGAAACCCCCGCTTGCTCTCTGGCAGGTACTTGCCGCTGCCGTCGATCAGTTTTACGCCCAAAGCACCAGCATCCGGGTGCTTGTCCATGAACTCCAAACACTTATGAAAGGTGTTTTCTTCCACCAGGGTGTCGGGATTGAGGAGCAGCACAAACTCGCCGGAGCATTGTTGGATGGCTTGGTTGTTGGCCACGGCAAAGCCTGGGTTGTCGGCATTGGCGATTACTTTTACTTCGGGAAAGCGCTCGCGCACCATGCGCAGGGAGTCGTCTACAGAGTTATTGTCCACCACCCATACTTCCCCTTCGATGCCCTGCATGGCGCGGCGCACGGAGCCCAGCGCCTGTTCGAGGAAGTGGCGCACGTTGTAATTGACGATGACGATGGAAAGACGCAAGATGGGAGTGGCTTGTGAAGCGAGGTGCTTTCAGGGCAAAGGTAGTAAGCCCGTCGTTCATCTTCTGCCTTTTGGCGGGTCGGCTACATCGGCATTTGGGTCGTTGAGTAGGTTTTGGTCATTAAAATCTAGGTCTAGCTCATTGATTAGCTTGTTCTTCGTGGGTATTTGGGTGAAGAAAAAGGCTATAACGGTGCCTGCGATGTAAAGGAATTCTATTTTTCCGGACAAATAAAAGAAAACGCCATTGAGGAAAGTCGCAGCCTCAGTAATGGCCCAGCCACTGACTTGAGCGCCGCGGTAGCCACCAAGTTTTTCCTTGAGGGTAGTTTTTTCTTTTGCCCAGTCAGTAGATTTTTTTCGGATAAACAGGGCAATTCCTAGTAGCAACAAGGAAATTACGGTGATGCCTGGCAGCCAGGAGCCGATTTCAAACGTGGGGGTTGGGGAACCTGATTGGAGCAGGTATAAAAAGACAAGGCAGATGATGACTTGGCCGGCGAGGAGGGCGAAGAAGAGGATTTGGAGGGCGCGGAAGAAATGAGAGAAAGGCATTAGAAAAGTTTTGAGCTTTTTTAATTGACAAGAATACTACTTTATTTCAAAAACTAAAGAATGTAATGGTATCGGTTCTTTGCTTCCAGGACAAGATGCCAAAATATCCGAAAAGAAAAATGTATCGCCACTTTGGCAGACTGAATTATTGCCATTGCTTTTGGCTCAAATCGGGCACCGCTGTTTTTTATTTTAGTTGCGATACCTTCAGCATTTACCCGTGTGATGGAATAAGAGACCATAAAACATTTGGCATCAAAACCGCAACAATTGAAACTTGCCGCAATGCCACCTTGCGCAGAAAACTCCTTGGCTTCTAAAGCGCTGTCTTCTTCGTATCGTCCAAAGGATGGGGCTGGGACTATTGGCATGACCCGAATATTTCTGAATGTTGTGCCTAATTCAGCCCGAATCGTCATACGCACGTCTCCAGGACTTTTGATATGGGCCACAAACCAGCCTGCTCTAGAGCTTTGATTTACAGTGCCACCTGACAAGGAGATATCCTCTAAAGTTATGGGCTTGCCAGGCTGAATAACTATGGAGAAATGGTTGTCAATACCAGCATAAAACACCCCGGAGAAATTGCCAAATTCGAAGGCCATTAGATGAGGTTCAGTTTGGCTATTCGCTTGGATTGATGGAAAAAGGAAGATTAGGCTTGATAAGAGGGCAAAAAAGAGGGTTTTGGAAGAGCGGGAATTGAGGTAGATTGACATAACACAGGCTTCGTTTTTGAAATTTTATTTCCCATAAATATAGGTGCACAGATTCCCCATTCCGTCCCATTGACCTGGCACATTTTCTTTTAAAAAGACCTTTTTACCTCATAGAGCTGTGTCATGATCCAGGGTAATTGAATATCTACTAAAGGCCGGCTCTTTATGGAGCGGCAATGTATAGTGTTTCAATACTACTGAATTGGGTGCGGTTTTGATACGGGGTAATGTCGGTTTTCATATTCCTTGATCAAAAGAGAAAGAGCTTTTAGCTCGTCTCCAGCATTGATACATGGTTCAAGGTCAAGTTGCATGAGCGCAGAAACCCGCTCCAGTGCGGTTTCGTACTGTGCTTCTGTTTTAATATGCTGAGGAACTGCTTGAAAAAAGGCTTCCTGAAAATGCACCTGCTGGGGCATAGTTAAAATAGCGACTTATTTTGTTGTCATCGATCAAAATGATCGCCTCAATGCCAGCAGAGTAAGACTGGCCTTTAAGCCAAACATCTACACTATCTACTTTTTTCCTAACTTCTATATCGCTGATAACTTCAAATATCCTTTCAATTATGATCTTTGTCGACTCGAAAATTGAAGTCTGCTGTAGCCATTCACTGTCTAAAAGCAGAATATATGAGGTGCTTGGAAGGCCTGGGAAAACAGGGACTAGTGCTGCAAAACTAAACTTTTTCCCCTCGGCTTCGAAAGAAGTCAGTACTGTATTAATTTCTGTTACCAATGTGTTTTTATCCATGTCAAAATTCCATTTGTAGGATCATCAATTGAATTAAGAAAAATGTTCACCTCCGATGCGTTATAAACTCCATTGTAATATCTTGCAGATTCGTTCCATTTTTCAACATTGCTCCAATTGGTGCTGAATTCAAGGTTCGCAGATTTTTCGGATTTATGCTTTTCGTTCAGCCCACTAAAAAGAAGAAGGCGCGATAAATCGTGGACTTTTAGAACCCTTATTGACTCTCTTGGATAAGTATTGTTTTCTGCGAATAGGTCTTCTACGTCTAAGTTTTTGCAAACGACTGCTTTCAAAGCCAACTCTAATGCGTATCCCCCTAGATAATAAGCACCGTCGGGGCATCCACTTTCTAAAAGAATATAGGCTTCTTTTAACCTTAGATTCACCAGTTCCTTTATTTCTTGAGTACTATTCACTTTGGTAAACTAACGTGATTTTTGGAAAAAAAGTTGAAAAGCGTCATCAAATGAGTTGCAAATTACGCCAGTAATACTAATTATACAAATACATACTCCGATTCCGATCCAACTCCCTAAAGTACGGATCTTTCAAATCCTTGATAAAGTGAATCGCCTCTCCAGTTGATTTCATCTCCGGCCCAAGTCGTTTGTCAGCGCCAGGAAATTTATCAAAGGAGAATACTGGGATTTTGATCGCATAACCATCAAGGTGGTTCACCATCGTGAAATCCTTCAATTTGTGCGTACCCAGCATGATTTTGGTGGCAATATTGAGATACGGAATCTGATAAGCTTTGGCGATAAACGGGGTGGTGCGGGAGCCGCGCGGGTTGGCTTCGATCACATACACCTGATCGTCTTTGATGGCAAACTGGATGTTGATCAAACCTTTGATATTCAATGCCCGGGCGATCTTTTCCCCGTGATCCGCCATTTGCTGAATCACGATAGGGCCGAGCGAATACGGCGGCAACACTGCGCTGCTGTCGCCAGAGTGGATGCCTGCTGGTTCTATGTGCTCCATCACACCCATGATGTGGAAATCATCGCCGTCGAAAATGGCATCGATCTCTGCTTCCTTGGCGCGTTCCAGGAACTGGTCGATCAACACCTTGTTGTCGGGCATGTGCTTGAAAATGGTGAGCACCTGGCGCTCCAACTCGGCGTCATTGATGACAATTTTCATGCGCTGGCCGCCCAATACGTATGATGGCCGCACAAGCAGCGGGTAGGGTAGGCGCTTGGCAATGTCGAGCGCAGCATCCACATCGTGGGCTACGCCGAATTTAGGATAAGGGATCTCCAGGTCATGCAACAGCTCCGAGAAACGGCCCCGGTCTTCGGCAATGTCCATGCTATCGAAACTGGTGCCGATGATGTTCCAGCCGTTTTTGTGCAGGTCTTCTGCGAGTTTGAGGGCGGTTTGGCCACCGAGCTGCACGATGATGCCATCGGGTTGTTCGTGCTCCAGAATTTCCTCCAGGTGCTCCCAGTACACTGGCTCGAAATACAGTTTGTCGGCCAAATCGTAGTCCGTAGAGACGGTTTCCGGGTTGCAATTCACCATAATGGCCTCATAACCGGCTTCCTTGATGGCCAAAATGCCGTGCACACAGCAGTAATCAAACTCAATACCCTGACCGATGCGGTTAGGCCCGGAGCCCAGCACGACAATCTTCTTTTTATCGGAACGCACACTTTCGTTTTTACCATCGAAAGTGGAGTAGAAATAGTTGGTTTTTGACTCAAATTCAGCGGCGCAGGTATCCACCATTTTGAATACCCGTCGGATACCCAACTCCTTGCGGCGGCGGGTGACTTCCTTTTCCGGTATCCGCAGCACCCAGGCAATTTGAGCATCTGAGTAGCCATTTTTCTTTAATTCCCAGAAAAAATCGGTCGGTATATCGTCCGCGACGTTGAATTTCAACAGGCGGTCTTCCATTTTCACCAAGTCCTTGATCTGGTTGATAAACCAGGGATCGATGCCCGTCATTTTTTGTACTGATTTGGCAGGAATACCGAGCCGAATGGCATCCCGGACGCGGTAGATGCGGTCGTCGCTCACGTGTTCGAGGCGCTCCAGGATGTCGTCGGTTCTCATCCACTCCTTTTTGTCAGCGCCCAAGCCCGCGCGACCATTCTCCTGGCTCTGACAAGCTTTTTGCAGGGCTTCGTTGAAACTTCTGCCAATACTCATCACCTCGCCGATGGATTTCATTTGCAGACCCAAGCGCTGGTCGGCACCGGCAAATTTCTCGAAGTTCCAGCGGGGCATTTTCACGATCACATAGTCGAGCGTGGGCTCGAAATAGGCGGAGGTAGTTTTGGTGATTTGGTTTTTTAGCTCGTCCAACGTGTAGCCGATGGCGAGTTTCGCTGCAATTTTGGCAATCGGATAGCCGGTTGCTTTGCTGGCCAAAGCGGAAGAACGCGACACACGGGGATTTACTTCAATGGCAATAAGTTTCTCGTCTTCAGGGTTTTGGGCAAATTGGACGTTGCAACCACCCGCGAAGTTCCCCAGTGCACGCATGATTTTTATGGCTTGGTTGCGCATGTCCTGATATGCCGTGTCGGATAAGGTCATGGCCGGGGCCACCGTGATGGAGTCGCCCGTGTGCACGCCCATCGGATCGAGATTTTCCACGGTGCAAATAATCACGACGTTGTCATTTTTATCGCGCAGCAGCTCCAACTCAAACTCTTTCCAGCCAAAAACTGCTTTTTCCACCAATACTTCATGGGTAGGAGAGGCATTGAGCCCGCGGGAAAGGGCTTCATCAAAATCCCCCTCTTTCATGCAGAAACCGCCACCGGTACCGCCCAAGGTATACGAAGGGCGTATTACCAGTGGGAAACCAATTTTTTGGGCAGCTTCTTTGCCCTCCAAAAAGGAGTTGGCAATGAAAGAAGGCGCGACATGTAGCCCCAATCCTATCACCAGATTTTTGAACATCTCCCGGTTCTCGGTGAGCTCAATGGCGGCGGTATCCACGCCAATCATCTTGCAGTTGTATTCTTCCCAGATGCCCATTTTTTCGCATTCGATGGCGAGGTTGAGGGCTGTTTGGCCGCCCATGGTGGCCAACACCGCATCAAAATTGGGGAGGGTGGTAGATTCCTGATGTTCCCGCAAAATATTCTCGATATTTTCCGGGGTCAATGCACGGAGATAAATGAAATCGGCTGTTACCGGATCTGTCATAATGGTGGCCGGGTTGGAGTTTATGAGCCCAACTTTGATGCCTTCTTCCCGAAGAGAGCGGCTTGCCTGGGTGCCGGAATAGTCAAACTCGCAGGCTTGGCCAACGATGATGGGGCCGGAGCCAATAATAAGAACGGTTTGGATGGATGTATCTCTCATGACAGTTAACGGTTGACGGTCGACGGTCGACGGTTGACGGTGGACGGTAGCACAGCATTTGATTTTTCGCTTTGCAATTGCTTTTCAGCACCTAATCTAGTGTTTTTAGCACTTGAATGCTGAAAACGGATGCTTAAAAAAAGCCCAAAAGATGTGCTACTGTCCACCGTCCACCGTCTACCGTCCACCGTCTACCGTATTTCGTCTACCGTTGGGTATGTTAAAAAAATGCCGGAAACTGGTTTTGATCGACCAGTTTCCGGCATAACCGAAGTGAATGACGTTTTTGTTCGTTTTTTCATTTCGGGGGGCAAAGGTTGGATATTTTTTTGAATTTCGAGTCAAAAAACATCCAATCTTTTATTGTCGGGCAATATTTTTCAAAATGAAGGTTGCACACCATTTGATTTTTTGCTTTGAAATTGTTTTTTAGCACCCGTTCCAATATTTGTAGCATTCAAGTTCGGGCTGCATATCTAAGAAATCGCGGATCAATTCAAGTAATTGTTGCGCAGAAGTTGGAGATTGCACCTGCGTTATTAGTTGGTGCATTTCACCTTTTAGTTCGAGAACAGACATATACTTGTTGTTTGAAATTAAACAAAAGTTTTTAGGCAGTACAAAAATACGTTTTTTTTAATCGCAGGCAAATATTGAATTAGGTGCTGAAAAACAACAACAAAGCGAAAAATAAAATGCTGTGCAAACCGTCTACCGTCCACCGTCTACCGTCCACCGTGTAAGGCTTTTTTTTCCAAAGTCAATTCTTCCGTAACGTGTACAGCAGCTTTCCAATTTTTTCAGGAGCACCCCCATATTCAGCTGGTTGAATGGTTTCATACAGTTCCAACATATTTCCCTTGAATTTGTAGTGGTAATATACCTGCTTTGACCCTTCGGCCTTGTCACTGACTTCCATCTCGTCAAAGTCCAAGGGGCCGCCCATAAAGTCGTAATAAGGCTGGTATGTTTTTTCAGCGCCCAGGCCCGTAAGCGTGCCATCAGCTTTGAAAGAAACGGTAGCCTCCGTCTTCACATCGGTGTATGAGCCTTCAAATAAAACCTTGCGCAAAGCTGAGTCTGCATCTGGTACTTTCCGAAAAGTATAGGATTTTTTAGTTTTCAAAAATGTCATTTGAATGTTGCTGTCTGGCATAACCTGGAATTCGAATGCATCCAGGCCGACAATTCCTTTCCCGGCATATTTTTGGGTGTTCTTGTCAAAACTCAGTTCCGTATCATATCCGCCTTCATGCACCGTGAATCCATTAAAGGAAGTAGGCGTAAAGATAAACCCGAACAAAGGGTAGTTCGCTTTTTTGCTGACGGCATAAGGCGATTTGGTTTTGGCAATGGCAAGGAAAAAATCGTCAATCACATACATGTAATCGACAGTATTTTCTGTGATTGAGTCAGTTGGCGCGGCGTTCTCAGTGGCTGTATTGGTTAGTTTGGGCGCAACGGTTGTATTGTTGCCACAGCTTGTCAAAAACAGGATGGAAACACAGTAAAAAAAGGCTTTTTTCATCGCTTTTAGTTAGGTAATTACCAAGTTGATATTGGTGAAAATATTCATGTCAAAATTCCCCGCTTGCGCCGCCACCCCCAAACTGTCCACCCCCAAACGCATCCCTTTTATCCGGCGCATCCGTTGGCTGATTGGCAATGGTTTGCTCAATGAGCTGCTGCTCTATTTCCTGCAACAAGGTTGTATCCGATTGCTGGGCGTAGGTAAAGGCCCCTTCGTTTTTGTGCAAATATTGAATGGAAAAATAGGCAAGGGCAAACAAAATGCCGCCGCCGATTGCGGAAGCCCATGCGATGGGCATAACATGAATATAATAGCGGAAAGTAAATACTGCCACGCCGATGCAAGCCAAGCCCATATCCAGCATCAGCCGATCGTGGCGTTTCAAACCCCAGACAATATATGCGACTGGAATGAGGAAGGTAAATGCCCAGAAAAACCAGGGAATGGGTACTTGCTCCAGTTCAAACATAGCATCACCCGCTTGCTGAACCACCCAATAGTTGCCGCTGGCATAGAATGCGGACAAGGCCAACATTTCAATAATCCACAATATGCTGTGCCAGTAGCGCCATTCATAGCGCTGCTGGCCATTCCGTACAAAAAAGTAAGCGCCAGCCGAAAACAACATCCCCGCCAAAGGCAGGAGGTACAGCGCCAGTTTCGGAATTTCTTTTACGACCAACAATACAATGAGCAAGGCACAGATAAATGCCGCCGCGGCCACTAAACGATCAATATACCGGATGCTGCCGACAACTAAAAACGGCAAGGCAATACAGCAATAGACTAAAGGCTGCGTTGAATAGTGTAAGGAATTGAAAATACCTCCCAAAATCGCGCTTACCCCAACGTACAACAACATGTCATCTATGCCGCTGGCTCGATGCCCTGCGGTGCCTATGGCCCAGACCTCCAACAATACGAGGCAAACAATACCGCAGATAATAGAAAAAATAGCAAACCCTATTTCTGAATCGGGGCTAAACACCATGGCCGCCAATCCCATCGCTGCCAGCAGCAAAATCTGGCAGAATATCGCCAGACCAATGCGGATAAATACGTTGGGCGAATAAAAATTGGAAATGAACCGCGTTTTTATCGCAACCAGTTTTTCACTAGAAAGCAAGCCTTCTGCATGCCATTCGCTGGCAGTATCCTTGATCCACAAGGCGTCCAGCCAATCTCTGTTGTACGCGGTCATGGTTGATTGGGTTTAATGAAACGTTTGTAGTTTATCAGGAACAAGATGACGCCAACGCAAGAAATGATGAAGTAGAACAGGTAAAACATGAAATCAAAATTCATGCTTTCAGTGTGGGTGATCAACATATACGTAAACCCGATGTAGCCGTACAGCACCGAAACGATCAGAAAATACAAGGAGCTTCGGGTGCGGGCATACCAGAGAAAAAAGCCGACTGCCACACAGAGCAATAGAAAAAACAACAGCGACTGATCCAAGGCCATCATGCCGGCCAGGGTGGAA
The DNA here is from genome assembly GCA_038246345.1 of Chitinophagales bacterium. Lineage (GTDB taxonomy): Bacteria > Bacteroidota > Bacteroidia > Chitinophagales > Saprospiraceae > M3007. Next base: position 31,682 of record JBBRWA010000011.1, on the reverse strand, counting down.
ATCATCAGAATGTGCACCCCAAAATTAAGATAGGTTAGGGAGAAGTGTTTTTTCAAGCCCCAGCGCTCGCTCAGGAACGGCACCACTGTTAGTAACAGCCCTAGAAAAACACCAGTATAAACAATCGTTGTGCTGTTGAAATCATTCTCGCGCAGCAAATGTTGTGGTGTCACCGTAATGCCCAGCCAAGTGGCCAGGGCAGTAATGCCCATTGATAATACGCCCCGGTTGTCGAGCCAATAAGCGAGGCCGAAAAACAGCACCATCGGGATAAAAGTCGCCAGGCCGTAGCGTGTCCCGAATATCTCGTATTGGTATTGCCAATAACCTTCCATAATCAAAAATGTAAGGCAGCCCAACAGCAAAATATAATCGTAAAACGGGGTAGGGCTTTCCACCGCGCCCATCGAAAACGGCTTGCGGTGCCGAATGGCGTACCAAAAACAAGCGGCGCTGACAGCGCCAATCAGCAATATCAGCACGACATGGCCAATGGTGTCGATGTTTTCGTAGATCAAAATCCCCAGGCCTACATTCATCAGCAGAACGCCGAGATAGAGCAGGGTTTTTAGTTCCCAATGCAGCGAAAATGGCCTTTTTGATTCAAAAAGTTCGATTTTTTCGGCATCGGTGTTGTCGATGAGCTCCAATTGGAGGAGCTTTTGGAGGAGGTGTTTTTTCACCAATTGGCAAGGTTAGTCGTGAATAATGACCGCCAAAGTACCCTATTCCACCCGAATCCGCCCACGATTTTTTGCCTCCACCCACAACCAACTAAATTGGTCGTGCCGAAACTCCAAATGATAATCGTAGGAAGCGCCACTTTCAAGCTCAAAAGACCCAGGGTAAAACCTTCTTGTGTAAGATTTACGCTCAAGCATAAAAGTTTCTGCATAAAAGGCACGGGGTTGAACGCTTACTGCTCTAATTGAATCTCGTGTTTCAAAAGGCAATAAATGAAAGTCGCCCCATAAACCCTCGCAACCTGCTTCAAGCACTTTACTCAGCTGCAATTTTAATCCTTTGTGCCAATCTTGAAGAAAATCACCTTCCAATATTTTTGGCGACCCGCTGCGATTTTGCAGCTGGACGGTCACAAAAATGCTGTCTGCCAAGCGGTATTTTTCCTGGTTGAATGCCAGGGTGATATTCCAGCGATTTGACCATTGATACCGGTTTTGCCGCGCAAGCGACTCTTGGTAAGCTTTTGAGTTTTTGGCAAAATCTGGATATTCTGTTGCTACCGTGTACAAGTAATCATCTGCTGCCTCCTTTTCTATGGTACTGAAATTTTCCGTGTAAACACCGCGCTGAACAATATTTGCCAAACGCACCAATACATCTGGTTTGCGATCAGACGTGGGGTAATCTTGTAAGAATTGGGTAAAGTCACGATACGCTTTGTTGTCGTTACCAACGGGCATGTAGTCGTCTGTCGACTGGGATTGATAGTCAACATAGTAAAGACTGTCATACACAGCATTGTCGGCCCAAGGGCTTGCAGGATACTTTTGAATGAGTTCGCGGAAATAAGCCATTGGTTTTTTTATACCCTCCTGTACACTCCACCTGTATCCAAAGCCTATTTGGGATGTGCTATAATCCCACCAAACAGCTCCGTAAACGTATAGCCTTTCGTCGGGAGGGATTTTTAGGAGGGCAATGCTATCGAGTCGATGCTTTGTCGTCCGGAGCAATTGAATAAAATATGCGCCATATCCACTTTGCTCCTCTATGCAAGCTTCATTGCCTGCTATTTCCAATAAATATAGCGCTTGTTTCAAATCCGTTTTCCTGCACCAATATTCGAAAAGTGATGCTACAATGCCACAGGATAAATTGGGGGAGAAGCGACCTGAAAAGTAATCTTTGCCAACGCGTTCCAGGATGGAATCAGGCGCTTGATATAGCAGTTCCCTAAGTTGATTGGAAATTCTGGGCCATTCAGCTTCAATTTTGGGGTTCTCCTGTTTTTGATATTTACGCATCAGGCCTAAATAGGCTGCATATTGCAGGTAAAAATCTTTGGACTGGTTTGTGCGCAAGGCCTCGTGCTCCTGACTGAAAGCCTCAAAGCCTTCCAAAATCAGAGAACGTTTGAAAGCCGTATCCAGTTTGGAAAATTCTATGATCTCCCAATGGTTTTCATAGGTAAGGTAGATGTAGCGCTGGCCTGAAATGAAATTCCGGGGTGTCTCATAGCCATAAGCCTTACCCAATACCCGGAACTGGCAACTATTTTTATCAAAAAATGAAAGCCCTTTTTCCGATTGGAATCCTAAAAACCGACCAGCTTGATCACCAATCAATGGCTCGCCCGTGCTTCCCTGGTACACGATGCTGTCGCCTGTGGTATAATCGAATGCCAGTACTTTGTCGGGAAACGAAAACCATGCGTTTTGTGGGTTGACGGCCAAATCATACCGGCGAATAGACCAATGCTGTTCGAAAGGCAGCCGTATTGGCTTATGTCCCGCAGCAATGAGGTATTCACCATTGTCCTCGCCACCCACAGTACTCGTGATGCAGGCTTCTCCGTAAAATTTCACCCTATCGGGCGACTTGCAGCCTTTCAAATCCTCTGGGAGAGGAAAAAAGTCTTCATATCGATTTTCCTTCCAGCGATAAAGCCAGCGGTCAGTTACCAGAATGTCTTCTCCCCAAGGGCGAAGACTCAGGATGATGTTCGATTCAGCAGGCCTGCCCATCCGCTTGATTATCGAGCCCGTGTGTCGATCATGCAACGCCAATCCCCGCTCACTGGCCACCCAAATGCCCGCTTTTCCAATCGCATGATCCACGCTGATTCGTCCTTTGGGGAGTGAAATGAAAGAATCCAGTTTGGCAGCTTCCAAATCATAACGCCAGAGAATAAAGGTGTCGCGCTGATATTCGAAAGACCAATAATATTGATTGTTATATGGGTCGGTTTCCCAGCGCATGTACCTGTGATAGATAGGGTCAGTACCAAAATACGTCCGTCGAGCCTTTTCAGGGACACAAGTCATGCTGGAGTCGGCGGCTAAAAATTGCTGTGCGGACAACCGAAATGCGTCGTCTCTTAGCCAAACAATATCATCGCAAAAAGGAGAGAAAACAGGAGCATAAGCAGATTTGTTTTCAAGTTTTATGGTCAAAACCCCAGGTGCAATATTTGTCTGTGCCAAGGCAAGCGCAGCCTGGCTAAACCAAAAAATCAGCAAAAAAAGGACTCGATTGCTCATTTCCGCGTAAAATCATACGCCCCATACTCAATAAAATCATTCACCTTCAACGTCAAGCCTTTTACTTTCCCTTTCGCATCCCGCTTGAAAACCATGGGCTGAATGCCCAAAGTCGGTGTACCAAAAGTACAAAGGAAATTGTCCTCGCCCATGTATTCCAAAGTAGCCGTGCCGCGTGGGTGATGATTGAGGTACACCCGCAAAAAGCCTTTTTCGAGTGCGACTTTGATGTCGCCATAAACCGGGTTGCTGTAATTGCCCGTAAAGACATCCAGGTTCGACGGGGTTTGCGCTTTGTTTTGGGCCACAGATGCCCGCAGCTGGGCAATACGCGCTACTTCCTGCTTTTCGTTTTCCTGCCAATGGGCAGTGGCTTCGGCGATTTTATTGCTAAAAGGCTGATTTCGGTACACTTGCAACAGTTGGTCGCGGAGGCTCGCGTACAAACTGTTGTTGTCTGAATTGGTCAAAACGATTACCCCGAGCCGAAGTTCTGGCAAAAATGCACTGGCCGATAAAAAGCCGTCCACGCCGCCTGTATGGTCGAGCATTTTTTTGCCCTCGGGGCAGGCGATAAACCAGCCCAGCCCATAGCCATAACTGTTGCGCGGGTTCACCACGGTGTTCATGTCCCAGGTTTTCAGGATCACGCTTTTGGGTAATACCTGTACGCCGCCATATCGCCCGGTGTCCATTTGCATCAGCAGCCAATGGGTCATATCGCTGACACTCAGGCTGATGGAACCTGCCGGTGCCAGGTTGTCAATGGTGGGAAGACTCAGTTGTTGTAAGCGCTGGTCGTACAAAGCATGGGGTTTTGCCAAGTTGCTGGCCGAGGGAAGTTCAGCAGAAAGCGCCAGGGCACGATCCATTTTTAAGGGCTTAAAAATACGTGCGCGCACCACTTGTTCCCAGGTTTGTCCGGTAGCAGCAGGGATAACTTGCCCTGCTGTCAGGAACGCCGAATTGCAGTAACCAAAACGGGTGCGGAAATCAAACGCGGGCTCCAATGCGGCCATTTTTTCCATTACTTCTTCCCGGCTGATGCTGCTGCCCCAAAATGTGAAGTCGCCCTGAAAGGTGCGCATGCCGATGCGGTGGCACAGCAAATCGCGCAAGGTCACCATACTTGTAGCACAGGCATCGTGCAGCTGGAATTTGGGTAGCCATTTGCGCACTTTATCGTCCAGGGTAAGTTTTCCTTCCTGCTCCAGCAGGGCGATGGCCGTGCCCGTGTACGCCTTTGTATTAGAGCCGATCATAAAAAGGGTATTGGCATCCACCGCTTCGGTTTTGCCAGCCTCCAATACGCCGTAAGTACGTTGCAGCACTACTTTTCCGTCTTGCACCACCGCGATGGCCAAACCGGGCACTTGCTCCGTTTTCATGGAGCGGGCGATGTAAATATCGAGGCTGTCGCGGATCCAAGAGGCTTGGGCAACTAGTGTTTGGGCAAAAAGAAGCGCGGCAAAAATCAGGTTTGTTCTGTAAAATTTCATGGTTAAAAGTCTGTTTCAGGCAAACGTAAGGAAAATGGAGCTTCTCCAGAAAATTTTACCGACCAATGTGGCATTAGGGGGGGGATCAAACAATCAAATTCTTATCGGAATCTTTGACATCTGTGCTGAAATTTTTCAAACGTTTATTTACCCATTCCAAATCAAATTCCGCTGGGTCAAACTCGTCAACACCCAGCCATTCGGACATTTCTTCATATTCTTCGCTGTTTGGGTCTTTCATTGTTTCCACCAGTTCAGCATAGCCCCATACACCGCCACAGTTTTCTGGGGGACAACGCATAGCGCCTTTCACGCAAATGGGGTGCATGAGTGGTATGTCCACAGTTGTTATCTTTTCGAGTAATATGTTATGATCCCAACTGTCGCCCATATCATACTCATACAGTATTTTGTCCTTTTCCTTTTTCAACACCTTCTCCACTTTGGTCGTTAGGCTATCTCTCATGTCAAAATCGTCAAAACTTTCCTGCCAAAGCCTTTCGTCGCCATAATATTGACCGGCACAGTTGAACTGGTGCAGGTGGCTATTACCCCAACCCATTACAACCTGAACCAGGTAATGCAACTCATTAAGGCTTATATCTGCGTTGGTTTGCACCCTTCTCCAAATAGCTGGCTTTGTGTTTTTCAGGGTGATTTTGAGTTGATAAATCTTTGCCATAGTATGTTCTTTTTACAAAAGTAATGCTTGCTACCATAATTTGCCACGTTTAGCAGATTTGCTTTTTGCGTCATGCAATTTGGAAACATTTGGTACTTTGTGTGCTTTAAGGGCCAAATGAGCGCTTTTTATTCGATTTTAAGGTGTTTCTCAGCAGTGATAATGCGTGTTTCGCAGTGATAATTGATTGACTGTCAAAACTAATCTTGTGACGTATTGTTTCTATTTGAGTATACCAATAAGTTCACTGTACTTTTACAAAACATTCGACAATTCATGGCATCTATTGCGCCAATCCGTTTCATTGCCAACGAAAAATCCAAATTTTATCTCACCCTCAATGCGCGCGTCGACGCGTACTTCAAAGAAAAAGGACTGTCAAAGCATGCCAACGCTGGCATCGTTGTTAAAACCATCGTTTTGATGAGTATTTACCTGCTCCCGCTTTTCGTTGTTGCTTTTTTACAACCAGCTTTTGGCTGGTCTTTATTGCTTTGGATCCTCATGGGCATTGGCATGGCCGGTGTGGGCATGAGCGTCATGCACGATGCCAACCACGGGGCATTTTCTGAAAAACAGCGGGTCAATGATTGGATCGGCTATTCCATTTTGCTTTTGGGCGGCTCAATTCTCAATTGGAAGCTGCAACACAACACGCTACATCATACTTTTACAAACATAACCCATTACGACGACGATGTCGCTGACAAGCCAGGTTTGCGCTTGTCGCCACATACGGAGTTGAAAAAAGGCCATCGGTACCAATGGCTGCACGCGGTACTCATTTACAGCCTCGTAACCTTTTACTGGGTAACCTGGAAGGATTTCGGACAATACATTCGGTATACTGCAATGGGGGTCAATAAAAACACTCCGGCCCAAAACAGGGTGTTTCTGGCCAAAATCATTGTGATCAAACTGGCTTATTTTGCCCTGTTTGTAGGTTTCCCAATAGTAGCAGGCGTGGCGGTATGGCAAGTTGTTGCAGGGTTTCTTTTGATGCACTTCGTCGGCGGTATCATCCTGACTATTATTTTTCAACTGGCCCACTCGGTAGAAGAAGCCATTTATCCATTGCCCAATGAACACGGTGTCATCGAAAACGAATGGGCCATTCACCAGATGCAAACCACCGTCAACTTCTCGCGGCGCAACCGCATTTTGTCCTGGTACGTCGGCGGCTTGAACTTTCAGGTTGAACACCATTTGTTTCCTAAAATCTGCCACATTCACTACCCGCGTATTGCCAATATCGTGGAGCATACAGCAAAGGAGTTCAATGTGCCTTATTTGGAACATAAATCCTTCGCGCATGCCCTGCGCTCACATTTTGCAATGCTGCGCCGCTTTGGCAAAATGCCGCGTATGGATGAAATGATGGGGTAGGGGTCAAGGCTCAAAAAAGCCAACACTAGCACCCACCCAGTCTTTGCCTTGGTTGTAGCGCACGCCTACCATCTCGCCCTTGCTCATGCGGACGAGGTTGTTTACCAATCGGGGCTTTTCCCAGTCCTTGTCCCACACGAGCATCATGCGAATTTCGCATTTTGAGGGCTCGGCGGGGTTGGTCGTCTGCACGCCAGCCACGTATTCCACTTTGCGCTGCAATATGAAATTGGATGGATCGTCCACCGATTCCACGTCTTCCCTGGTGACGTTTATTTTTACGCCCTGGCCTGAAAAGGAGAACAGGGGTTTGAGAACCCAGTTTTCCAAGTCATCAGGAATTGACTTTAATTCATTGACAAACAAGGTTTTAGGCACAAAATCACTTTGAATAAAAGGCAGCGAGTGCTTGGAGATACGGAAAAACCAGTTCGGATGACCCACCCACGCAGCATTGACCTCGGTGGTCATATCCCATTCCCTGGGCAAATCGGCGCGTTTTTCCAATTCATCAAAAATGATGCGGTTATAGATGCGTTCCACGCCGATGCGGCGATTGTTTTCATCCAGATAATACAGGTCGCGGCCTTCTCGCTTCAGTTTAGACAAGCACAACACTTTGGTGCACAGGAACTTCTGCGTGCCCCAAAAATCAATGCGGGTATTTTGTTTTTCTGGTTCAATTTCCAGTAAAATCACGTTCTCTGGCTTGGAGTCGCCCACGATCACTTGGCGCATCACATCAATGTACCCGGCATTGTCCAGTCCGCCAAACAGATGGTGGAAATCAGCGGGGATATCGAAATGTTTGCGATAACTCTCGGCAAGCAGGTGCTGATAGAAATACAGGGAGGGAAATCCTTGCATTTCAATAAGTTGCGGCGTGAATTCGCCGTTTGCGTCGAGGCAAATGCCAAAATCGAGCTGCAGGAATACCGTATGAGGGTCTTCGCCTGGAACCACCAGGTGTTTGGGCAGGGCGGCTTGGCTGATCTGTTTGAAACCTGGCGCTGAAATGACCGCACAGATATCTTCCACCCCTTTCAATAGTTTGCTTTTCAGGGCTTTAGGCACAAATATCGGGGTTTCAGAAACCCTGAAAGTACAGGGCTCTCCGTATTCGGTATTGACACTGTTGAGAAATGCCTCATACTTTTCTTGGGTAAAGGCTGCGTTGTAGCGTTGGCGGACTTCTGTGTGCATATATGTGGTTTTGTAAAGGCGAAGGTTCAAATTTTTTTGGAAAAAAATGAATTAGGGGCGTGTGAAAGATAACGGCAATAAATTTAGGCCAGCCATAAGCGCTTCGCAGCGTACATTTGTCAGGATTTTTATGGCCTGTTGCCGAAATCTATTGCCATTATACCTGGCAGCGAAAGGTATTGAAACATAATTATGCCCGACCTTCAAGCTCAAATTATCCCGGAAAAAGTTCCACAGCATATCGCCATTATCATGGACGGTAATGGGCGCTGGGCCAAGCAAAAAGGAATGCCCCGGGTGTTCGGCCATCGCAGCGGTGTGAAAAGTGTCCGTGAAGTTACCGAAGCAGCCGCACAAATTGGGGTAAAATACCTCACTTTATACGCTTTCAGTACGGAAAACTGGAACCGCCCTGCTGCCGAAGTCACGGCGCTTATGACCCTTTTGGTGGAAACCATCAAGGGTGAAGTCCGCGAATTGAACAAAAACGGGGTGCGATTGATGGCTATTGGGGAGCTGGAATCCTTGCCAGCCTCTACCTACAAAACCCTGATGGAGGGTATAGAAGAAACGAAAAACAACGACCGTTTAACGTTGGTGCTGGCCCTTAATTACTCTGCCAAATGGGAGATCACCCGCGCTGCCCGCCTGATCGCGGAGCAAGTGAAAACAGGCACCATTTCTCCAGAAACCATCAACGAAACAATGCTGGATGCCCATCTTTCTACTGCTGGCATGCCCGATCCCGACCTGTTGGTACGCACCAGTGGTGAAGCACGGCTTTCCAATTTTTTGTTGTGGCAATTGGCGTATGCGGAGCTGTATTTCACCCCTGTTCTTTGGCCAGATTTTAGGAAAAAAGATTTGTTTGAAGCGATATTGAGCTATCAAGGCCGGGAGCGGCGGTTTGGGCAGGGTTTCGGGTTTCAAAGGTTTCAGGTTTCCGGTTGGCGTTGCTTTAGGCAATCTAGTTGAATGGAAGTGAAATACCTTATAAATCAAAAATTTATTTTCCTAAGGATGCCAAAAGCAACGCCAACCGGAAACCTGGAACCTCTGAAACCTGAAACCCTATTTTAGTACCGCCTCAACGCAACCGGCATCTGCTCGTCGTAATTCCCCGTCAGCACCGGTGTTTGCACGCCAGCGGTGTATTGGCGCACCTTCACATAAACGTAGCTGTACAACTCTTTTATGGTCACAATGTAATCGTTGTTGGCATCTGCGGCTCCTTTCATGCCTTGCAGCACGTAGTAGGTAAACACGCCTTGACGCAGGCCGTGATCTTCCAGCGAAAGCTCTTCGGCTTGAGACGACATGAGCAGTGCGATACCGCCATCAGAATCCTCGAATGCCTGGTAATAACGCTCGAGCGATACTGGTGCAGGGCCTTTGGACGTCAGGGAGCCACTATAATCCAAGGTTCCGCTGTGGCAAGCATCGGCGATGCAGATTTTATGCTTTGCTTTGCTCTGTTTGAAAATCTGGCGAATTTCCTCGTGGCGCAACTTGTTGTTGAATCCATCGTAATCCACAGGCAGGAAGCATCCTTCCAGGCCATGGCCACTGAAATACAGTAATACGACATCGTTTTCATCGGCTTTGAGGAAAGATTTGCGCATGGCGCGGAGAATGTTCTCGCGGGTAGCCGCTTCGTCTACCAGGATTTCAACCTGATCGTCGGGCAGTGCGCCGCCTTCAGGGCTTTTCAGGTGAGAATAGAACCTGAAAGCATCATCGTCGGTAAAGCGCAGGGAAGGCATGGCGGTGTATTTGCCAACACCGACCACAACAGCCCAAATTTTCACCCCGGCGTTTTTTTCGACGCGGACCGGATCAGTGGGAATTTTTTCCTTGGAATCAAGCTCTTGTACCATGGCACCATTCACCCAAACGGCACCATAAACGCGGCCAGTTGCGAAGTACATGATGCCTTCTCCATTTGGCGTGTTGTTGGCCCATTCGCCTTCGTAGCGGTCGCCATTGGCATAGTAGCAAACGCCGCGGCCACTGGGGTAACCCTCCTTAAATTCACCTATCCAACGGGAACCTTCAGGATAATCGTAGTACCCATAACCGCTGCGGCAAAACACTTTGCCACAATTGGTCAGCCCGGCGATGTCGGGCTTGGTTGGGGCAGGCTTATTTGCGGGAGTCGCTTTTGGAGGCGTGTTGGTTGGCTTATTGGTTTGTGCGGTCGTACTTGGACGGTTGCGGTTGGGTGCGCCTTCCAAGGCGGTAACAGGCTTTCCCATTGCCCAAGTGCCGTGTTTTTCACTGCCATTTACGGCATAAAAAACGCCGGAACCGTTTTTCAGGTTTTTACTCCAGCCTCCTGTAAAGCTGGCACCATCAGCGTAATACATGGTGCCTTGGCCTTCAAAAGTGCCGTTTTGGAACGCACCTTCGTAGCGCTCTTTGGTCGCAAAGTAATATTTACCCCGACCATTTGGCTGGTCGTTGCTCCATTGGCCTACGTACTTGTCGCCATTGGAAACGAATACCATCGTGCCGTTTTCGCCTTGTTTTTTTCCCATGACGAATGGCCCTTCGTAGACGTTGCCATCCTGATAAGTCATTTTGCCGCTGCCATGGCGCAAGCCGTTTTGAAATTGTCCGGTATACTTAGAATTGCCGTTGTAGCGGTAAGTTCCAGTACCGGTTTTACAGTTGCCGCTGATACACTGAGCGTGCAGGTCTGAATTTTGGGCTGCAAACAAGGCAGCCAAGAGAATAAGACGGGTTATTAGATTAAGCCCCTTCATGTTTTTGACGGATTTTAATGTTAGAAACAAAAAATGTACGGGTAACGAAGGTGCAAGATATTGTTCGAATTGATTACGAAAGGCGGATTATATGATGCAAGAACAGTGTATGAAATCTAATATTGTGCCAGACATATTTTACTCAAATGAAATTTGTACCTTTGCGGGGTAAATTTTCCTGTCAACATTCTGATTTTCAATAATTTGTAAATATTTTAAAACCATGTTAAAAAAGATTTCCTTCTGGTTAATGGCTGTTGCATTCTTCACAGCCTGTGGTCAAAACAGCGCTCCAACCTTTGATCCAAACAGTAGCGACCCTACAAAAGATGGCAAACATTTCGGTGCCATCATCACAGCCGATGGTGCTATTTCCTATGATGAGGTGGTGGGGAAAATGGCTGGTGCAGATTCGCTCAACATGAAAGTAGCGGGTAACGTATTTGAGGTTTGTCAGAAAAAAGGATGCTGGATGACCCTAAAGTCTGAGCAGCCTGGGCAACCTGAAATGCGGGTCACTTTCAAGGATTACGCTTTCTTCATGCCAAAAGACCTCTCTGGCAAACGTGTGGTCGTGGAGGGCTATGCGTATGTTGAAACAACTTCCGTGGATGTTTTGCGGCACTATGCAGAAGATGGGGGCAAGTCAAAAGAGGAGATTGCTGCCATTACAGAACCCAAGCGTGAGGTGTCGTTTGAGGCGGTTGGGGTGATTGTGTTGGATTGAACTAAGCAGGTTTCAGGTTTCAAAGGGTTTCAGGTTTCAGGTTTACGCGATCTGTTGTCAAAATTGAAATGCCGTTTCAAAACAACCACAGATCGCGTAAACCTGAAACCTGAAACCCTGAAACCTGAAACCCTTTTTACCGCAAATCCTGCATTTCCGTATAATAAATCATGCGCCATTCATTGTTTTCGTCCTTATAGAACTGGCGTTCCATCCCATAGTTCACCATGGGATATTGCAAGTGTTCAATAACCAATACTTCGCTGATGGTCTCAAACGAGCGTTTTAAGCCTGAACTTACCAGGTCGGGCAGGTGTTGTATGGCCCAGTTTTCCGGCTCCCAGGTTGCCAGCACTTTTTTATCAATACCATTATCTCCAGGCACCGTTTTTTCTCCTTTCAAGGGCCATTCAATGTGGGCAATCTGGTAGGCACTATCAGTATGGAATTGCTGGTAGAAATCCAGGAAATCTTTGGGCAGGTCCGACATTTCCGCTGCTTTTTGCATGGGGCCAGTCGAGCCATTCTTACACGAAAAAAGAAGGATGCTGAGGGCAAACAAGGATACTGAAAGGAATCGCATTTGAAGGAATTGTTTAATAATGAAGGGCAAAAGTAGCAGCCTTTAAACGTTTTTTACTACCCTATATTTTATCAGGAAATGACATTGAGGTCAACTCCAGCATAGAAGCCTAATTAGCGCTACAGCTTGGCCAAATGCTGGAAGGCAGCCAATGGAACCGCTTGGTTGGTGGGCCGCGAAGGTATATTTTTTATTTAAATAAAATATTTTTAGGTTAGTCTAAAAATTAAAAATACATTTGCAAGAATTGGTTTCTGGTTTCCGGTTTCAAAAGGTTTCAGGTTGGCGTTGCTCTCGGCATCGGAATAATAATAATGACAAAAGCCAATTGCTCCCTTACCACATAAACCAAGAGCAACGCCAACCTGAAACCTGAAACCTGAAACCTTGAAACCTGAAACCTGAAACCTTGTAAACCAAGAGCAACGCCAACCTGAAACCTTGAAACCTGAAACCTGAAACCTTTTTTTATGACAACACATGCCGAGGAAAATTACCTCAAAGCCATTTTCAAAATCGCAGAACGCGAAGACAAGCCGGTGCAGACAAATGCCATCGCTGGTGCCATGAACACCGCAGCAGCCTCCGTGACGGATATGCTGAAGCGATTGGCAGAAAAGCAATTGATCCGCTATGAAAAATATCGGGGTGTTCAGCTAACGGAAAGTGGTCATCGATTGGCGACGATCTTGATCCGAAAACACCGACTTTGGGAAACCTTTTTGGTAAAAAAGTTGGGTTTTGCCTGGGATCAGGTACATGACCTGGCGGAACAATTGGAGCATATTCAAGGCGATGCGCTCACCACGCGCCTCGATCAATTCCTGGGCTACCCGCGATTCGACCCGCATGGCGACCCCATACCCGATGCGGATGGCCGCTGGGTGCATTTGGATCAGATTTCTTTGTCTGACATGGCTCCGGGTGAGCGCGGGAAAGTGACCAATGTTACCGACGATTCTACCGTTTTTTTACAATACCTCAACCAATTGGGCTTGTCCCTTGATTCAGAAATTGAATTGCTGGAGCGGTTTGCCTACGACAATTCGGTCAGGGTAAATATTGATGGTGTAGAAACTGTTTTGAGTGAAAAGGTTTGTGAGCATCTGTTTCTGAAAATGTAAGGCCAACGACTTTTAAAAATAAAATATGAAAGGTAAACCAGACAAGCATGATCGCCGTTCGCTTTCCGAAGTAAACAGCACTGTCAACACGGAAGTGACAGGAGGCTTCTGGAAACGACTTTTTGCGTTTATGGGGCCGGCTTACCTGGTCAGTGTTGGCTATATGGATCCGGGAAACTGGGCCACTGACCTGGCAGGAGGCAGTCGTTTTGGGTACGATCTGTTGTGGGTACTGCTGATGTCGAACCTGATCGCGCTGTTGCTGCAAAGCATGTGCGCGCGCCTGGGCGTGGTGGCGCAGCGCGACCTGGCACAAGCTTCACGGGAGCTGTACCACCCGGCAGTCAATATTTTCAACTACATTTTGGCGGAAATTGCCATCGCGGCCTGCGACTTGGCGGAAGTGGTTGGTATGGCCATCGGTTTGCAATTGCTATTTGATATCCCTTTGACATGGGGCATGGGTATCAGTGTCTTGGATACCTTCCTGTTGCTGTTTTTGATGCAATTCGGCATCCGGAAACTAGAGGCATTTATCTTGGGTTTGATTTTGATTATTGGCGGTGCTTTTGCCGTGCAAATGTTCCTGGCAAAGCCTGACCTGGCGGCGGTTGCAGGTGGCTTCATACCTTCCATGCCGAACAACGAAGCCCTTTTTATCGCCATTGGTATTATTGGCGCCACGGTGATGCCACACAACCTGTACCTGCACTCCGCGTTGGTGCAATCGCGCAAGATCACCCGCACGACGGAAGGCATTCGTCGCGCCATCCGATACAATATTTTCGATTCGGCCATTGCGTTGAACCTGGCCTTGTTCGTCAATGCTGCCATCCTCATTTTGGCGGCGGCGGTATTTCACAACAGCGGCTATGATGGCGTTTCTGAAATTCAGGATGCGCACCGTTTACTAGAGCCTTTGTTGGGGGCCAGTTATGCGCCGGTTTTATTTGCCGTGGCATTAATCGCTGCGGGCCAGAGCAGCACCATTACAGGTACGTTGGCCGGGCAGATTGTCATGGAAGGTTACCTGCATTTGCGCATTGCGCCCTGGCTGCGGCGACTGCTAACGCGGCTTTTGGCGGTGATTCCAGCCATACTGGTGGTGACCTATTTGGGTGAAAACGCCACGGGTGACATGTTGGTTTTGAGCCAGGTCATTCTGAGCATGCAGTTGGGTTTTGCGGTGATACCCTTGTTGCATTACGTGAGCGACCGAAAGAAAATGGGCGACTTTGCCATAGGTTTTTGGGCAAAGCTGGCTGGCTGGGTCAGTGCTGCTATTATTGTGGTGCTTAACGTCAAATTGGTGATCGACGAAGTGCAGGGCTGGTTGGCCATGCCCAACGCCTGGGCCATCCAGATTTTTGTAATACCTGGGCTGCTATTTGCGGCGGGTATGTTGCTGTATATTACGCTCCGTCCGCTGATATCCAAGGCGCCGGAGGCTCAGACGAGGGTGCCTCATGCCGCCTTTATGGGCTTCGAACCAATACAAAAGATTGAATACCAAAAGATTGCCATCGCGCTGGATTTTTCGGAAGCCGATCAAAAAGCAATAGAACACGCCCTGCATATCGGCGGCAACAAGGTTGAATATTTCCTATTTCATGCCGTTGAAACGGCAGGTGCCTGGGTGTTGGGCAGCGACATCAGGGATTTGGAAACGGCCAGCGACGTGGAGAACATGGAAAAATACGCCGAGCGATTGCGGGAGCTGGGCTACAATTGTGCATCCTTCATTGGATACGGCTCTGCAAAAACGGCCATACCCACATTGGTAAAAGAAAAAGGTGCCGACCTGCTGGTCATGGGTGCGCACGGGCACCGGGTGATGAAGGATTTGATTTTTGGTACCACAGTGGGCGCGGTACGGCACGCGGTGGATATTCCGGTGTTGATTGTGCGGTAGGGGGTTTCCGGTTTCCGGTTTCCGGTTTCAGGTTTACGCGATCTGTTGTTAATATTGAAGTGGATTTTCAAAGCCATGAACCAATCGCGTAAACCTGAAACCTGAAACCTGAAACCTTGAAACCAGAGTAGTCATCCCTTATTTTTATGAGCAGAAAACACGGATGGACTCAGACGTTTATTATTACTTATTGGTCCGACCAAATGGCCTTTGCAGTACAACACTTCACACGTTAGAATATTCGAAGAATCGCTCATGCCGTCATGACATTGACGTGGTGTGGAAGCCACAGGTATATATTCTTTCTCTAACCCGTAAATAGTCAATAGGATTATTTACACAAATCATCGAACAATGAATATTTTCGTAAAGCTTGGCTTGCCAAATTTGTAAGCCTTTTTATGGCTTTTTCTATCCTAATTGTAAGCTGTTCCCCGGAACAACATTCCGTAAATCAAGCCTGCTCTGGTGAAAGCGGTTTAGCTGGATTCGCACATTCGCCAAATCTTCCACTGTACACAGAAAGGGCTTTTGAGCTAGCCTATACCATGTACAAACGGGAAGCTCCTTCCAAAAGTGAAGATTTTTTTGCACTTGCAGGCATGAGCGATATCGGTCAGGCACAAAAAGAAACTATTTTGGAATTAGCGCAGCGCTATGCCGAAAATGGCTTTGTTCCAACCCTTGATCTGATACAAGGCCTATCGTCAGGTGTTAAGAACCATCTAACGGCCTATTCTCAGGAACTTGAAACTTTCGTAATAGAGAACGAACCAAGCCTTGAGGAGTTTGTGCAGTTCCAGGAGGCCAAACTGGCAACATTGGGTGCCTCCGGTCTTCGCGCTGCGGATGTTGATTTGCTCACCTTTGTCCACGCTTCTACCATCGGTGTCGCGAAATTTTTATATAAGTTTCAAGATTCGGAGGATATAAGCCGCAGTTGTAATAATTTTTGGCGAAAATTACTTTGCGGGACTTTGGGCGCTATTGTTTTAACAATATCCGTTTGGGTGTTGGTTTGGATTACCACATTGCCCTGGTTAGTAATCACGGTTACAGATAGACAAGGGAATGTCACGATTGTTCCCGAAGAGGACGAGGCAGCATTTGCAGCTTTAATTGGAGCTGCTCTTGGAGTGGCTTTAGGTTCAGGGATGTATAACTGGTGCTGCTCGTGGTTTGATGACAATCTGCCCTCTTGCAACTTGACTACCGGATCAACTCTAAGAGAATTGAGTTGTGGTACGCCGATGTGCTGAAAAACGAATCTCCAGAAAAGTACAGATGTTGTGCATACTCATAACTCATAACTCATAACTCATAACTCATAACTCATCACTCATCTCTCATAACTCCGTCATCATTTCCCACAAATCCTCATACGGTATAATCTCCACCGCAAAAGTCTGCCCTGTCACCTGTGGTTGCTCGTTGGCCAGGATTTCGAGTTCTTTTTGAATTTTTCGCTCGGCACTGGCTGAATTGTAATCTTTTTTGGAATAAGCCAATAGCAGGTTAAGGAATGCGGCGCTGCGGCGGTTCATGTCTATATTCAAGTAACGTGTCCGGTACTTTTCAAGGTTCTCAGGCGAAATTTCTTTATCTTCGAACTCGCCCTTCACTAAGGCGAAAATTACAGGTAGGAGGATGAGCGGTATGTTCATACCTTGTTTGTCCTTGGCAAGCACCTCAATTTCATTGTTCAACTTGGCGAATCGGAATTCACCAACAGCTTCAATTACTTTTGCTTCGTCCAATTTGCCCAGGGCAGCTAGGAGGTGGAGATAGCCACCGTACAATTGCCAGTTGTCGCGCGCTGCGCCAGTGAGCGTCGGGTAGTTTTCATGTTTAGAAATCAAGGTGAATATACCCAGTGCATCTTCGTAACGTCGGGCAAAAAGACAATAGTGGAGATACGATTCGTTTATTCTAAACCAATTGAAGGATCCGTATTCTGCCATCGATAGACAATACGATGCTGTTTCTTCTCCCCGGTTATCAAAAATCCTCAACTGGGTTAGGCAATTTAGTTTCTGCGCTGCAACAGCGGCTAATGCTCCTCGATTTATATTTCCCCGTATCAATAAATGGGCTAAACCATCCTCACTTAGTTTCAAGGCGCTGTTACAATCATTTACGGAAAGGTATTTAATAATACCAATTTGAAGCCAATTGTAATAAAATTGGCTGGTATCGGCTTCTGTTAACAGCAAACTCAATTCTTCGAAGTAGGTAGAGGCGATTTGATGAATATCATCGTTGGGGGATCGTTTGGCAATATAATAATTGACCAGCGTCTCGTAATAATCAATGGACAATATTTCAAGTCGCCTTTTTTCTTCATATTGGCGGTGAAGCTGGGCCATTTGCTCATGGCTTCCCTGGTTTACGGCACTTCTTGCGTATTCCTTTCTAAGGTTGCGGGTAACCTCTGTACTCAACTCCGTGAACTCATATTTTTGACTTTGAATTAATACTTGTTGTAAAAGATAAACGCCTGCCGTAGAAGCTTCTCGACCAATTAATATCATCCCGGCAGCAAAATCCCGGTAGCAATTATAATACGCTTTGGCCCTTTCATTAAACATCGCCTGCTGTACATCAACAAAAAAGGTCGTGTTGATCAATTGGCGGAGCAGTCGATTTTTTATGCGGACATAGGTCGGTGACTTACCATCAGCTTTTTTTCCATATAATAATTTAGCTGCTTCATCATCCGATGTTACCTTGCCTTTGCTAATGCCCTCATATAGGGATTCCACCAGATTGCTATCTGGTCCGGGGTTGCCCAACACCTCGATATTTTTGACCTTATTTTTAGTAATGGTCTTTACAAGGTCAGAAAGCACAGAAAAATCCATATTTCAACGTCATTATAGTATTAAGGAGGATCTGCATGTATTGAAATGGAGACTTCTGTCCTTTTTTCAATGCCCCGCTTGGGCCCATCTTTGCAGTAGAAAATTCAAACATTCTGATGTGTTCGGCCAAAAAGTTGAATTCATTTTCCATTCAAACAACAAAAGTAAGATCAATATAACCAAAACCATAATCAATTTTATTTTGTGTAGGAATCATTCAGACTGAGTGCTGTTTTTCCACATAAACGCCTAAGGTTCAATAAGTTCTTTGACCAGCTCGCGCTAAGATGTGAGTCCGTGGAAGACTCTTGATTTCAATCTGCATGTATTGAAATGGAGACTTCTGTCCTTTTTTTAGGATTCTTGTGCCCCGTTCTTTGTGACATAATTTCCTTCCGTTCACAGAAAAACAGCACACAACATGAATCTCCTCTACATCTTCCTCAGTATTTTCTTCAGCACAATAGCGCCTAATTTCACCAACACAGGCGGCGGCACAGGCGGCCACATGGATGGTACCGTTACCAACCCAGGGGGAACCGAAGGTGACAAACCAAATGATGGAGATTTTATCATATTGACTGATACAAATCCCTAATAAAAAAAATAATCTTCCTATTTTTTCCAGGGCTCCCGCCCCGTATTTAATCGCTTCGTGACCTTAAAATATTTAGAACACAGTTTTAATCCGCGCATTCATTACAGTCTGTTGGCGTTTTCTTCCATTCGCTATCTACTTGCTGCGCGCTATTATTGCTCCGTCCCTGCCCTCACGCGGGTACGGTCGGAGCCAATTTAATCAAAATTCGGGTATGCTCCTGACACCTTACAGCAGCGTGCCATTTAATCTCGCAATAAGCATAGCATCGTGTCATTAAAACACGCTTTGCACTTCATTCGACCTTAATCCAATCCTCCGCCGGAGTGTGACCTTGCACTCCGGTTTTTTTATTTTTTGCCCCCGCCTAACCCCTTCCATGCCCGATGTCGCCGTACATTTGCGACCGTCTGATCGCTACAACATGGAAATCTCTACTCGATACAACGCTCCCGAAACCGAACAACGCTGGTATGCCCACTGGGAAAACCGCGGCTACTTTCGCTCTGTTCCCGATGACCGGGAGCCTTTTACCATCGTCATTCCGCCGCCAAACGTGACGGGCGTGCTCCACATGGGGCACATGCTCAACAACACCATCCAGGACATTCTCATCCGCAAAGCGCGCCTCGATGGGAAAAATGCCTGCTGGGTGCCTGGCACCGACCATGCCAGCATCGCCACCGAAGCAAAAGTGGTGCGCTGGCTGCGCGAGGAGAAAAACCTGCGCAAAGTTGACATTACCCGGGAGGAATTCATGGGCTACGCCTACCAGTGGAAAGATAAATACGGCGGCATCATCCTGCAACAGCTCCGCAAGCTCGGCGCATCCTGCGATTGGGAGCGCACAGCTTTCACCATGGATCCCAACTACTACCGCGATGTGATTCGGGTATTCCTCGACCTTTATGAAAAAGGGAAACTATACCGCGGCCTGCGCATGGTGAACTGGGACCCGGAAGCCAAAACCGTGCTTTCCAATGAAGAAGTGCTGTACAAAGAGGAAAATGCGCAGCTCTACCACATTGAATACAAAGGTGAGGACGGCTCGGCGGGCATCGTCATTGCGACGCAACGCCCGGAGACTATTTTTGCCGACGTAGCCATTGCCGTCAATCCAAAGGATCCAAGATTTGCCAAAATGGTCGGCAAAAAAGTCCTGGTGCCCCTCATCAACCGCGCGATTCCAATTATTGCCGACGATTACGTCGACATCGAATTCGGTACCGGTGCCCTTAAAATCACCCCTGCGCACGATCCCAACGACTATGAAGTGGGCCAGCGCCACAAACTAGAAGTCATTGACATCCTGAACGACGATGGCAGCATAAACGATCAATGCGCCTACCAACCGCTGGTAGGCCTCGACCGCTTTGAAGCCCGCAAACGCATGAAAGCCTTGCTGGAAGGAAGTGACAACCTGATTAAAATTGAGGATTATGCCACCAATATTGGCCGTTCGGAGCGCACCAACGCTGTGGTGGAGCCAAAGCTTTCCTTGCAGTGGTTCGTCGACATGAGCAGCCTCGGTGGGCCAGCACTCAAAGCGGTGCAGGAAGAAGCCATCAAATTCTTCCCGCCAAGTTTCCAAAACCTCTACCGCGACTGGATGGAAAACCTGCGCGACTGGTGCATTTCCCGCCAACTTTGGTGGGGACAACGTATACCAGCCTGGTACCTGAAATCAGAGGCATTGAGCAAAGAAACGCATGTTTTTGTGGCAGAAACGGCCGAAGCAGCACTCGCGGTGGCACAAGAAAAAACGGGCAATAAAGCACTGACGTTACATGATTTGCGCCAGGACGAAGATGTACTCGACACCTGGGCATCTTCCTGGGTGTGGCCCATCAGCGTGTTCGACGGTTTCGACAAGCCCGAGGGGGAATTCAAATACTATTACCCAACCAATGTCGTGGTGACAGGCTGGGACATCATCTTTTTCTGGATCGCGCGCATGATCATGGCGGGGTACGAATTTAAAGGTGAAAAGCCCTTTCAAGCGGTGTATTTCACGGGTATGGTGCGCGACAACAAGCGCCGGAAAATGTCCAAATCGCTCGGCAATTCCCCCGATGCGCTCAAGCTCATGGAGGAATTCGGCGCCGATGGGGTGCGTTACGGCTTGATGTCGAGCGCAGCCGCAGGCGGTGATATCCTGTTTGAAGACAAACTTTGTGAAAATGGCCGCAACTTCAGCAACAAACTCTGGAATGCGTTGCGCCTCGTTCGCGGCTGGCAAGTGGCGGAAAAAGCTGAAAACGAGGAGATAGCCCGAAAAAATAAGCTGGCTATCCAGTGGTTCCAACAGAAGTTCCAAACGGTACTGACTGATCTGGAAAGCGATTTTCAGCAATACCGTTTGAGCGAAGCGTTGCTCGGTTTGTACACCTTTATATGGGACGATTTCTGCTCCTGGTACCTGGAGATGATCAAGCCTGGCTACGAACAGCCAATTGATCGGGAGACTTACGATGCCACCATTAATATCTTTTCCAACCTGATGGTGACATTGCACCCCTTCATGCCTTTTGTAACAGAGGAAATATGGCATACCCTACGCGACCGCGCTGAGGGCGACGACTGCTGCGTACAACGCTGGCAGCAGCCTAGCAGTACGGATAAGTTGTTGATAGACAACGTTGAAAAAGCAAAGGACGTCATCTCCAAGGTACGTGACCTCCGCAACCAGAACCAAATAAAACCCCGTGATCCACTGGCCTTGCAGGTGCAGGAAAGCGATTCTGCCAAAGCCTTGTTTTCACAATCGGGCTTGACGGAGTTGGTGATGAAGCTGGCGACGCTCAGCGAATTGACGCTTTCGCCAGACGAACCAGACAATGCCAAATCCTTTATTTCCGGGACAGATAAATACTACGTCGCCTTAAACAAGGAAATAGATGTGGCCGCCGAAAGTGCCAAAATGACGCAGGAGCTGGAGTACCAGCGCGGCTTTGTGCGTTCCATTGAGGGTAAATTGTCAAACGAGCGATTTGTCAGCAGCGCCCCTGCGCAAGTTGTTGAAAATGAGCGAAAAAAGCTTGCTGATGGGCTGGCGCGGATGGCGATTTTGGAGGATAGTTTAGCTAAGATGGGCGGTGTGTAGTTGGTAGCGCGGCATAAATGCCGCGCTACCAACACGATACTTAAATATTACAACTAATCCACCATGCCAGTACCGATTTACACGGCACTTGCCTTCTGTTTTTTCCTGGGCATCTACAACGCCGACCCGCCAGACGGTATCACATTTGTATTCAAAAATCAGCCGGTGTCCTTGACTTACGGGATGCAGCGCGGAAAAGCGGTGTATTTCCCGCGGGTTCAAGCTGATAACGCACGATTGGACACCCTCAGCAATTGGTATAAACCTGCCGGTGCCTATGTGGAAATTATCCGCCAGGATGATCCTAGTGATCCTAACATCGGGCTGGCGCTGGGCTTCGAGTTTGACGAAGAAAACGAAGGATACCCATTTACACCCGCGCATGCGGTGGTACAGCTCAAAAACTTCCATTGGGGCGGCATAGAGTTCAGCGCCCGCGATACGATGAACTTCACGGGCGTTAACAACGACGTGAGCAATGACCTGATGATTGAAATTGACGGCTATAAAAATGATACTATTTGGGGGCGGTTTTCAGGGCTGCTCGTCAGCGGTGCAGGGCCGATGGCCAGTATTGAGGAAGGGAAATTTCGGGTTAGGGTGTATCGGGTGGAGTAGGAGGCAGTAAACCCAGGAAAAAAGTCTTTTCAGAGAGAATCTCCTCTTTTTTTAGCGACTCCCGGAATGCGGCAACAGCCACCTTGTCAGAAACCTGGAGTCGAATCAGTTTTTCCATATAGCGAATCAGGTTGAGGTAGTTGTTGCGGTGGTTCAATTTCAAGTGCTGAAAAACCAATCCCCCAAAAAACGCGCGACGCTGTGCCAATTCCGCACTCCACACTCCCCATTCCGCACTCCACACTCCCAATTCCGCACTCCACACTCCCCATTCCGCACTCCACACTCCCCATTCCGCACTCCGCACTCCCCATTCCGCACTCCACACTCCCAATTCCGCACTCCGCACTCCCCATTCCGCACTCCGCACTCCCCATTCCGCACTCGACTACTCTTTCCCGCTATCTCCCACAAAATAATCCTCCTTGTTTTTAAACAGAACATTGAAGGTCGTCATGCTACCGTAACAGCGGGTGATGTATTGTTGCAGGTTCACCTTGTCTTCGTCGGAGAGCTTTTTGTGGGCGTTGATGGATTGTTCCAGCACCCGCAGGCGGTCGCGCATCATCACGATTTTGTGAAAAAAGGTGTCGATGGGAATCTCTTTTGGCTGAACGCCGTCGGCTTGTAGCACCATTTTACCGTTCACCCAGCGTTCGCCGAGCGGTACTTTCTCCAGTGCGAAACCAGCCCAGGAGCGCAGTATTTTGATGAGGGACTCTTCCGCTTCTGTGTAGGAAACAGCTTCTTCTGTGGGGATTTGTTCCACTACTTGCCAGTTGGAATATTCTTTTCCGACCATTTTTAAGCCAAATTGGACGAAACAAACCTCGTAAGCTGCAACATGCAGGCGAACGATGACCCCATCGCCGAATGCGGGGTGTTTTACACGGGAACCGATACCAAGTAGATTCATGATTTTGCGGATTGAGTGATTTAATAAGGATAAAAAGTATGCAAAGGTAAATCGCGGCGCTGTTTGAGGCAAACAATTGATGCTTTGCTGTATTTTTACGGCAGAAATTAGTTTTGAGCCATTTGTAAGACCCACTTTCCCGTGAAACGATACTGCCGAAATTGTTATACCCCCTTGCCCAAAAAGGCGACATTCTGCGTTGAGTGCGGTCAAAAGGATTCAAATGGGAAAGTGAGGATGCGTACCATGCTGTTCAAATTGTGGAACACCACCTTTCACCTGGAAGGCAAATTTCTCCGAACTTGCTGGCAGCTATTTATTCCCGCTAAAATCAGCCTGGAGTTTTTTAAGGGCAAACAAGGCCGTTACCCGCATCCGTTGCGCATGTTTGCCGTGGTGATGTTCTTGTTCCTTTTTACGTTTAACCATTTATTGAAGGGGCGAGATACTGAAAATTCAGGGCAGCTTTTTACAATGACCACAAGGGTAAACACGGAAAATGGCGACTCCATTGTAGCAGAAAAAGAAATCCCCTTGTATGAAGCCGCGCGTAACAGGGCCTTGCTGGAAGACTTGCGTCAGGATTTTGAAAATATGCCTTTAAGCTGGCAAACGCCAGAAAGCAGAAAAGTTGTAGATAGTCTGTTATATAAAAACAATTTGCGGCACGGAATCGATGATCCGGGGCTACTTGACAGTCTGGGAACAGATATAGATTCCACGACGATCAATATTTTCGGGGCAGAACCGCTCAAGATAGCCGCTGCAGATATGGTTCGCTACGATGCTGATGAAATCATTCGTCGATATGGTGTTACCAATTGGGCACCGAAACTGCTTGTGCGGCAAACCATAAAATCATTTAAAAACCCGGAAGGATTGGTTCATGCTTATATCGGCAGTTTGACTTGGGCAATTCTGGCGCTTGTAGCGCTGATGTCGGGCTTTTTGGGCTTGCTTTATTGGCGGCAAAGGCGCTATTACGTGGAGCATTTTATTTTCCTGTTACATTTCCATACCGGGTTAATGCTTGCAGCACTGTTGGCAATAATTGGGATAATGCTGGACGTTTGGGGTGGGTCCATTTTTGGGGTTGTATTTTTGTGGGCCACTATTGCCATGTATATTGCCATGCGGCGGTATTACCAGCAAAATGCCTGGAAAACGGCATTAAAGTGGCTGATTTACGGATTTGTGTACTACATAAGTTTTGCGGTGCTGTTTATTATAGGCGCTGTTTTGGTGTTTGCGATCTACTGAGCTTACCTTGCGCGATGTTTCTGACACTCCATAAAAACACGCCATTTCCCGAGCCATTTCCCAAAGGTGCTTTGCTTTTGATCGACAAGCCATTTGCCTGGACTTCTTTTGATGTGGTGAACAAGGTGCGGTATTTGCTCGCGCAACACCTGGGTGTGAAGCCCAAAAAATTCAAAGTTGGCCACGCTGGCACGCTTGATCCATTGGCGACGGGCTTGTTGCTGTTGTGTGTCGGTGATTACACCAAAAAAATAGAGGAACTGCAAGGCATGACCAAAGCCTATACGGGTGTTTTTACGTTTGGCGCAACCACACCTTCCTTCGATCTCGAAAAGGCGCCCGACACCTTTTTTCCAACGGAGCATCTTTCCCGCGAAATGATTCAAGCGGCGCTTCCACCGTTCATTGGTGATATTTTGCAAGTGCCCCCCGTATTTTCAGCGGTAAAAGTGGATGGCAAACGCCTCTACAAAAATGCCCGGACGGGTGAAACGGTAGACATGCCGTTCCGACCGGTGCGCGTCGATTCCTTTGAGGTTGGGGCGTTGCGCCCGGTGTCGGAGGACGCTGAGATTGCTGCGAAGATGGTGAGCAAAAAAGGCGCTCAAATCATGCTGCATCCCGACTATTCCGAGGGCTTGCAAGCTGATTTCAAGGTAGTTTGCGGAAAAGGCACTTATATCCGTTCGCTGGCCAATGACTTGGGGCAGGCGGTAGAAAGCGGCGCTTACCTCAGCAGTTTGCGGCGCACGGAAACGGGCGGTTTTTCGGTGGATGATGCCTGGGATATGGAGGCGTTTGAGGCATGGGTGAAAGGAGCTCAACTGGTTACTAAGTAGTTTTTTGCCATGTATTTTTTAACACATAGACACATAGGGACATAGAAAACATAGCTATACGTACTCAAAACTATGTTTTCTATGTTCCTGTGTGTCTATATGTTAAACTTTGTTGCACGCGGCGCAGCCGCCCACTGTACTTCCCAGCCCCGCAGCACCAGCCAGCCAAAACCCAGCGCATTCAATGTGCCATGCCAGATTTTCATGTTCGGGATATTGATCCACTCAAATGGGAACTCGAAGCGCAGGCCATATACTGCGGCCAAAGTACCGCCGCCCAGCAAGCAAATAGCTCCGGCCAACCAATACCAACGCGCTTTTCGGTCATATTGTGTATCGAATGACAGGCGTATATGTTGCCATACCACCAGCAAAGCAAGCGCAACAAAACTGACGGATGCCAGCGTTTCAATCCAGTTTGGATAACCCAGTTTCGACAAGGTGATGCCCAGAGCCACCAGTGGCATGCCCGCCATTACGCCGCTTGCCAAAATCCGATTGAGGGTATTGTTTTGTTCCACCAGCAAGCACCACACCGCAACTGCCAGTACAAAGCCCGCCACGTGAAAATGCGCTGCCGTTAGGGAAACGATAACTGGATCAAAGCCGACAGGCCGAAAACCTGCCAGGAAACAGATTGCCCAGAAAGCGCCTGTGGCCCAATAACCCAGGGCAAAAAGCGCCACCCAGTCAGTGGTTCGAATTCTGGTTGCCAGGAATAGTTCGCCGCCTTTCAAAATCGTGAGCCATACAGGCAATACTAAATACGGTATCGCCAAGGCATCCGTGATGCCCAGTCCTGGCGTATCGAGCAGGTAAGCAGCACACAAGCCTGCTGCGATGGGCCAGTACCAGGAGCCGTATTTGACGCCCATTAGCCCCAAGCCTTTGGGTACCAGAACGAGGGCGGCGAACATGACGAGCAGGCATTCCCATTGGCTGTTGATGAAGTCCGGTCCTGCAATGGGGAGTAGGGTGAGCCAGGCGAGTATGGGTAGGTAGGTTTTCATTTGGAAACCTAGTATTCATTTCGAAAAACCAACGCACACAAACTCCCCCCTTTATCCATTTTTAGTGTCCAACCTTTTTTGGCAGCTGAGGATGCGGCATAGACGATCAAGGATAGCCACCAATCGCCATCATGCTGGACAACCTTGATGCCTGAAAACGAGCGAACAGTATGATGATTTCCGGGGGTAATGTTTTCGCCAGCATAATCGCAAGGCAGCACCACGCCCAGCGGTCGGCCCAATTGTGGGTTATCAACGGCTAGCGCTGGGCGCATGACAACCGCATGCGCGAACATCACATTTTTTGGGTAATTGTTTGTGGCGGCACATTGCCCTGATACCTGTACCATATCGCCCTTTAATAGTCCCGGCAATGGCAACTCGTACAGTGTATAATAAAGGTACGGGTGGCCAGGAACAATTCTTATGTCTTCAAAAAGTTCACTGTTTAGGGGTAATTCAAAATGGACGGCTTTCATAATTGGGTGGTTTAAAATCACATTAATAACTATCAAAAAAAGACCAAACGGGCCCTAAATTCATCATTCATCATTCATCGCTACCAGCATTGACGCTTTGGACTCCCGCACAAACTTCTTCTGATACACCCTCGCCAATGGATACCCCAATCGCGCCATCCAATGCCGGGGCTTTGAAAACGCCTTCAGTACATAACGCACGTTGCCATCTGCTGATTTTTCTACCATAAACAATTCTTCCCCGCATTCCACATGGCCGGGCAGGGTGCCGTATGCAAACCCGAATTGGGCTTCATTGTCAATGACATATACGATGCGGCAACTGTTGAGCCACCAAATGCCGAGCACTTGTGCGGCCATGGCCACCACCTCGCCGACGCGTATTGGTAAAGGCCGTGGGGTCACATACGCCCAACCGCCAGGAAACATTTTCCATTGGCGGATGGCTTCTTTGGCGGCCCCCCAAATGACATCCCCTTGACCCAATTCCTGGGTGTTGAAATCATTGTCGAAGCCAGGTAGGGCAGTATCGTTGCGGGTGTGTTCTACGGCAGGGTAGGAGTAGGGCAAGTTTCGCTGCTGTTCGATGAAGGCGAGGGCTTGTGCGTCTTTGGGTTTGAGGAATGTTAGCATGGAAGTAAAACGGATTGATTTTGTAAGAGTTTGGCTTCATCCTTTAGCCCATCATTTTAACAGCCTCATTAATCGATGCCTTGACCTTCCGCCAGGTAACTGATTTGTCAAAAACGACAGGGTTGGCAGATTGCTCTGCATCTTCAAAATAGGTAAGGCTTTTAACGATATGGAAAACCTCATGCATTTGGACTTTTTGCCGGAATAACGAAATCATTGTTTCTAGTGGCATCAAGTGTAATAGAAAGTGAATGTCGAAAAAATCCTTTTTTGTTCCACGTTGTGCAACGGCTTTGAGTTTCATGGGAGCAATGTCACGGAGGTCAAGCATTTGAATCCCTTCTACAAGCAGCGTTGGGAATAATATGGGGTAACTCATTTTAACAAAATCTACCTTAATACCTTCGATATTGGTGATGAGCATGCTGGGTTCTTCCAACTCGATGCTGATCTCGAATTCGGAGTACAGGGTTTCTAATAAGGTTGCGCTGTTGAAAGGTTGTGTTGTGAACAGGTCAAGGTCGATGGACTTTCTATGACCTAATTGCAACGCTAGTGCGGTGCCGCCAACCAGAAAAAATGGAGCGGACAATGGAAGAAGCATCAATCGCTTCAGTAATTCCAATGTTCCGGGTTCAACTGTGCGAGTTTGTAGCATCTAAATTCAGTGATAGGTACATCAAAAATAAGGCTGCAATAAGACAGCGTCCGTTTATCAAGATGTCGTGCATTGACCAGAGTGTTTTTTACCGTTTCCTGCCCATAGAATTTGACCATTGCCCGAAACTCGTCCAAGCGCCCACGAGTGGCAACACGTTCAATCACGGAGGCTCGGTGCTTCGACAAATCCACCTCCTCTACGTTCACGTCCCAAAATAAGGTTGGTCGCAATTCAAATTGCATGGCTTTTACTTTTTCACAAATATACGATTCAATTCGAATTTGGTTCAAGTCAGAGACCTGCAAAAGTTCGTTTCGGGTCGCAGACGCTAACGAGCGAGTGCTGCTTTTGGCGTTGGTGGGGTAGTTGATGTTTGTTGGACACTTCTTGCGAGCGGTGAAAAAACACCATCGCAAGGTGCTTGGTGGGTAGGGGAAGCTTTGGCGAAGGGGTGAAATATATTGTTATGAAATTACTTTTTTCATTTTTCTACATGAAAATGTCACTGCGTAATATATGAGTGATAAACTTACAAATATTATTGTGAGCATTGCAACATATTCAAAAACTGTTGTCCACGCACTTAAATTTTTCGCATCACTATCAACTAATATTCCAATTGTTGTAAGTAATAGTGAAACGGATAAAATTGCCAGTAATTCTTTTTTATTTGTCATAATACTCGGATTTAATTGTTAAAATTCAAGTGTAATAGCCTTCCTCACAGCGGTTCTCGGTTTGTAAAAAACGAATACTTGGGCGGCCTAAATGACTATTATGAGGTTTTTTGAGTTTCAAAAGCAGGGAAACCAATCTTTATTAGTCAAATTTTGAATTAAAGTGGCAAGCTTCCGGCCTAAACGTTAGTAAACCGAGAATCGCTGCTAGGCAACTGTAACGCTCTTAGTAGGCTTCAGGGCTTCAGCGCCTCAAACCGAAACCCCTCCTCCCCCAAACCCTCCAACACCCTCGGCAACACATACCTCAAATTCCGCTCGGCCTTCAAACTATCATGCAGCACCACAATAGATCCAGGCCGGGCATATTGCATCACCTGTTGCAAGCATGTGTCCCCAGAAATTTTTTGAGAAAAATCGCCAC
The DNA here is from genome assembly GCA_038246345.1 of Chitinophagales bacterium. Taxonomy (GTDB): domain Bacteria; phylum Bacteroidota; class Bacteroidia; order Chitinophagales; family Saprospiraceae; genus M3007. The sequence goes on along the minus strand of JBBRWA010000011.1, from coordinate 2,498 downwards.
TCAAAATATCCCACATGACAATCTGGTATTCGCTCTTCAACGCCTTTAACTGTTGGGGCCTCAAGCGCCCATAAGGCGGACGGAAGAGCTTGCTGTTGAAAACCTGGCGGCATTGGGCCACATTTTCCAGGTAGGTATTGGTATCCGTTTTCCAGCCGTTCAAGTGGTTGAAGGTGTGGTTGCCAACCGCGTGGCCTTCCGAAATTACCTGCTGAAAAACCTCCGGGTGCTTTTGAACGTTGTCGCCCACACAAAAGAATGTCGCCTTGGCGGCATAAGTGCGTAAAGTTTCCAGCACCCAGGGCGTGACCACGGGTATTGGGCCATCGTCGAAAGTCAGGTACAGGATTTTTTCAGTCGTGGGTACCCGCCAGGTGTAGGAAGGCATCAAAAACGGTAGAAAAGCGGGCGTTTTAGCGAGAAACATGTCGAAATATAGGTAAAAAGCCGACGGATTGTAAACTCCCGGCTTTTCAGGTTACACCGCAAACATAAAACCCCTATTTTTGCCCCACAACTAACGCGACGGCTGAATCTTCCAAACATCGGTCCGCCGCGTTTTTCATTCCAAGAAAATGACTAAACCACGTATACGATTTGCCCCTTCACCCACCGGCGCGCTGCACATTGGCGGCATGCGCACGGCCTTGTACAACTACCTTTTCGCCCGCCAAAACGGCGGCACATTTATCCTGCGCATTGAAGACACCGATCAGGGCCGCTACGTGCCAGGTGCGGAAGAATATATCATCGAATCACTGCGCTGGGCAGGTTTGGTGCCCGACGAAGGTGTTGGCTTCGGTGGCGACGATGGCCCCTACCGCCAAAGCGATCGCAAGCCTATTTACACCAAATATGCCCATGAACTGGTGCAGCGCGGCCATGCCTACTACGCTTTCGATACACCGGAAGAATTGGACGCACACCGCCAGGAAGAAGATAACTACACTTACAACCACACGACACGCAGATCGCTGAAAAACAGCCTTACCCTGGGCGAAGCTGAATCAAAACGCCGCTTGGATGCCGGGGAAGCTTTTGTGGTTCGATTGAAAATAGAGCCTGGGCAGGAGATTCACGTACATGACCTGGTTCGCGGGGATGTCGTGTTCCAAAGCAGCGAACTCGACGATAAAGTACTCCTAAAGGCAGATGGTATGCCAACGTACCACCTGGCCAACATCGTGGACGACCACCTGATGCGCATCACGCACGTGATCCGCGGGGAAGAGTGGTTGCCGAGCACGGCGCACCACGTGTTGTTGTACGCAGGGTTTGGCTGGACGGATACGATGCCAAAATATTCGCATTTGCCGTTGATTTTGAAGCCTGTGGGCAATGGAAAACTCAGCAAGCGCGATGGTGCCAAATTTGGCATTCCGGTATTCCCCCTGAGTTGGAAAGGTGCCACGCCGGAAGAAAGTTTTGAAGGATTCCGGGAAGCGGGTTTTTTACCAGAGGCGCTGGTCAATTTTCTGGCGCTGCTGGGCTGGCACCCGAGTGATGACCAAGAGATGTTCACGATGGAGGAACTAATGGCATCCTTTTCAATAGAAAATATTGGGAAAAGCGGTGCCCGGTTTGATTATGAAAAGGCCAAATGGTTTAACCAAAAATACATTCACGCCATGGACAATGCGGCGCTTGCAAAGCTGGTGCGGCCTTTCGCGGAAGCAAAAGGATACCAGGTGAGCGAGGAATATTTGGAGTCTACCATTGGGCTGATGAAAGAACGCGCGACGGTTTTGCCAGACTTTGTGGACGCGGGTTATTACCTGTTTGAACCCGTAAAAACTTATGATGAAGAGGCCTTACAGAAAAAATGGAATGCAAACCTCGGCCCGTTTTTTGTGGAAATGACAGAAATCATGGTTACTTTTGAGCCATTCGCAAGTCTCGAACTGGAAGAAACGGTAAAAGCCATGACTCAGGAGCGCGGGCTGAAGCCGGGGGATGTGCTGCCGTTGCTGCGCATTGCTTTGGTGGGAACGATGAAAGGCCCTGCTGTTTTTGATACAGCGGCCGTTCTGGGTAGAGAAGAGACGATTCAGCGCCTGAAAGTATTTTTGAAACATGTTCAGGCAAATTGAGTTTTAACCTACAAAACAATCAAATGGAACAGCAAAAGCCGCCCCAAGCACCTTCGAAGGACAAACCATTGAAAGATGTTGAGATGCACGTCAATGAGTTTGGACAAATTGTGCGCGATGTCAAGTTAGAAGATATTAATGCCTTCTTGAATGAAAATGTGCCAGATAAGAAGTTAGAAGAAGATGATAGCTCGAAAGATTAATATGTATCTTCGGCTTACCTGAACGAAAAACAAATACCAAAAACTGGTGCTATCTCACCTTGTCGAGGCTAATCCTTTTAATCCCGAGATAGAGCCCATTCCTTGAACAATCCGGTCGAATCCCAACCGCCGGAAATGCCATACATTCAAATATGACAAACCGGTTACGCAGCACTTTGCGGATATTATTTTACTGTGTGGGTCT
>JBBRWA010000010.1:0-42017 GCA_038246345.1 Chitinophagales bacterium | reverse complement strand
TTTTGGGAACCATTCAGTTCCATTCAAGCACCGTCAATATCCAAAACAAGCCCGCAAACAAGTCAGTAGCACCTCGTTAAAATCTTTGCGATTCCCGTTCACGCAAATAGAGAAAGCAACCTTTTCCTCCGGAAAATAAGCAGCGAAACTTTCAAAAGCATCAATATTTCCAGCATGGCCATACGCCGTTTTACCATAAAAGGGCAAGGCGTAAAGCCCAAGCCCCATTCCGGTTTTGACATGCATCATCGCTCGCAGTTGCGCTTCCGGTATCATTTTATGGGAAAACAGCGCGTGTAAAAACACGTTCAAATCGTTTGGTGTACTGACCAAAGCACCTGCACCTAAAAGACCAGGCGTATAAAAATCACCGTTTTCAAGCCACTTATTTTGCCAGAAATAGGAGCTGGCCTCATTTTGAGCAGCATCTATCGGCCCGCCTGCATGCGTATTTTTTATCGATAATGGCTCGATGATACGCGCATGCAGTGATTCGGCAAAAGTGGTTTTGTCAATGGCTTCAATTATCAAACTGAGCACCACATAGTTGGCGTTGTTGTAATCCACCTTTTTGCCGGGGGCAAAAGCAATAGGTGCCTTTTCAAAAACGGCCATGATTTCCTCCCGGCTTTTCGGATCGATGTTTTGGTATTTTTTGTCACGGCTCTTTCCAAAGTTATACAATCCCGATTCGTGGCGCAACAAATGTTCCACCGTGATTTTGCCGGCGTTGGGCCAGGTGGGGAAGAACCGCGAAAGTTTATCACACAGCGCAAGTTTGCCTTCCGCCACCAGTTGAAGGATTATGGTCGCGGTGAGCATTTTGGAAACAGAGCCAATGCGGTATTTTGTAAGGGTGTCCGCCTTGGTTGGTGTGGGGAGCTGCGAAAAGCCAAAAGCACAGGCGTATGTTTTTATGCCATTCTCAGAAAAGGCGATGCTCCCCATTACATTTTTCTGCTTTTCGAAGTTGTTTAGCGCTTTATCCAGCTTGGAAAAATCCTGGTGCTGTGCGGTGCTGGAAAGGGCGATAAAAAGGGTGCAGATGAAAAAAGTAAGCCGCATTAATCCTTTTTATTTATCGGTTTGCATGGCCTTCACTTCCTTATTGTCAGCGTAGCCCATGCTCAGGTTGGTTTCGCCGACCAATTTGATCGCAATAAAAGCCATTGATTCGCCTCTGTTCATAAAGGCGACCTTGGTATCTTTGGGCACGGCGTATTGTTGTTTGTCACCAGGTTTAAGTATGCCCAGCGACACCATTGCGCCATCAGCAGCGGACTTGAACACTTCCACGTCCGATTGGGATATGTTCTTGATGTTGGCATTGTAACTACCGTGAATGCCTTGGCCCAGCACAAATGACTTGTTGGCCTCGATTTGGGTGGTAGAAGTGAGTTTGCCAAAAATCCCGCAAGAAGAGGCGAGCACGGCGAAAAGGAAGAGCCCTAAAAATTTTTTTTGCACAACAGCTTAACTTGATTTTGAAAAAATATGTTGGTAAAAAATCGCTTCAACGATGGTGGATTTGGTAACACCCGCCAAGTGCTGAAGGATGGAACAAAGGTGGGGCTGCCGCTTGGATACCACGCTTCGAATCATAATTTGAGCCATAAAAAGGCGCAATGCGTATGATTTTAGACGGTATTTGTTTCAAATACGCGGTGGGTGCACGACCCGTAATTTTTTTGAAAGCCCGGTTGAAGGTAGCCTTTGAGCTGCTTTGTCACCCGAATCCCACAAACGCCAGCTGCGAATATCCACCCAGATTGGTTGGTGGAAGACCAAGCGAAGTTGAAGGTTTCGCGCACTTTAATTTCAAATGCTCCCGTTGCTTTTGCTGGCACAACCAGCGCGAATAAACAGCACAAGGCCGAAGCCTTGCGCTAGCCTTTTCATTGTTTGGTTTGGTGTTAGCCTGGGGCCAGCAGGGTAGTACTTCAACAATCGGCGATCATGTAATCGCCACTCGTCAATCAGAAAATCCATCGAAATATTTCAGTTGCTGCGCTACGTTCATGCGTATACCCCACTACTCCGCCAACACAACCTTCCCCTTTCTCCCGTCCACATCCAAAAAATACACCCCCGGCGCCAAACCACCCGTCTCCACCTCAAAATAATCGCCCGACAAAGACTCGCGCCGCAGCACCTCCTTACCCGCAATGTTGAACATACGCAGGCGCTGCACATCACCGCCGCCTGGGAGGCTGACGTAGAATTTTCCCCGTGCTGGGTTCGGGCTTATTTTCAGTGACTGTTGCGGCGTCTCATCCAAAGGCGTTTCTGTACCAACCGTAATTGGCTCCTCCGTGTAAAAAGTAATCAGCACCATCATTTCATCGGCGGATGTGGGCCCAAAATTCACGGGAGCCGGGCCGTCGTTGATCCATTGCGCTTCGTGAATGATGCCGTTGCCCCATTTGACAGGCATCAAAGGCTGCCAATAGCGGATGGGAATATGCTGGTAGTCATACCAGGGCGTGGGGCATCCCGGCAGGCCCATGGGACAGGAAGCATCGTAGATCAGATCTCCTTTCTGGCCGTTGGCCAGGCGTTTCCATACTTTGTAACCCTTGCCGTATTTGTGGGTATGGCCCATCAGGCCCCAGACATAAATGCTGTCAGCGCCAAACTGGAATTCGGGCTTGGAATAGGTGATCAAATTGCTGTTGTTCGGGATGGGGATATTGTAATTGACCAGCAAGGTGGCAAACATCTCGTGCGCAGCCGTACCGGGTACCTGCGTGTACACATTCACATAGGCCTCACATTGGTAGGGCTTTGTGAGGGAATAATTGATGTAGTGGGAATTCAGGTCGAGCACCCTGTTTTTTTCCCAGCGGAAAGCGGTTTTCTGCGGTAGGATCAGGTTTGTCGCTTCCTGCACCGCAGCGACCAGACTGACTTGGCTGTGGTCGGCGTTGATGCGCAGTCCGGCAGGAATGCTGTTGGCACCTGTGCCCGTGAAATTATAGGCCAAAAAGTGGTGTGAATAATTCGCTATTTTGAAATCGATGCGGTTCACTTCCACGTCGGCGGGCATAGCCAGTTCGTATTTCTGGAAATACTCCACTTCGCCATCGGGTGGCAGGAAAAAAGGGCCCATTTTTATTTGAAAACCTTCGCCGAATGCTGGCGCAGGCGGCGGGCCGTTCGGAAATGATTTATCGCCGCCGTTGAAGTAGAAATTCTCCACCAAAGCTTTGTCAAATTGCACGCCCGATGTTTTGGCACCATACAGGATCCATTGGCGGATAATCTCCTTTTCCGCGTCGAGCAGCATCGGATTGGGGAAAGAACCCGGCATCACACCGCCCTCCTGTGCGTTCAAATCGGGTATGGTTAGTTCTAGCCCGATGTTGATTTTTTTGAACAAAAAACTCCGGTCGGCCCGGCCCGGGTACACACGTTTGTAGCCGTTGCTGAGGGCGTTGGCATTCGAAGGGTTCACGTTGATGAGCTTCGAAGCCACGTTTTGAGCCCGAAGCAGTTCTGTCGCGCCCACACCTTCCAAATCCAGGTTGGCTTCCGGGGAAGCGTGGTCGTGACAGGCAACACATTTGTTTTGGAAAATACGGTACACTTCGGTGACAGAAGCGGTTTGGGAAATGGCCATAGCCACGAAAGCGGTCAAGAAGCAGGTAGTGAGCAGAAGTCTATGCATGAATGTGATTTTTTTGTGTAAAGATAGGGCCTCCCCCTGTCCCCTCCGAAGGGGACAGGCTTCGCGTTTGGCTATTCTCGGCGCAAAGCGCGAAGTTTGGGCAAGCACCGAGAGAGAATCCGAATGCCAAAAATAAACAACTCCCGCCCAAACGCGAAGCTTAGGCAAGCAATAAGAGAGCATTCGAATGCCAAATATAAACAACTCCCGCCCAAACGCGAAGCCTATCCCCCTTAGGAGGGGGGCAGGGGGGAGGCTCACTTCACCCTTTTTCCCTCCATCTCCCGCCCTCCCTGATACAACACCATCTTATCCACCGTCCCATTTTCATTGGGGAAAAACTCAATATCCGCTTCTACTACTTTCAGGAAAAACCGGGTTGATGTTGAGGCATATAATTCGATTTTCGATTGGCCCGTGGCCTGGCACATCAATTGGGTTCCTACCCGGCTTATTTCAATATTAAAACCTGGCATCAATGCGTATTCCCCTTCAAATTTTTTGACTTGCGCCTCCGTAAGTTCTATTTCAGGACGGGCTGTAGGCATTTCCTTGTCGGTTTTTGTCCATAAATTCTCTTCCGAAACGTTGTCGCTTACGTTGGCCCGAACAATTTTTTTTGCGCCGTTTTTCTCCCGAATAAACGTAATCCTGGCCAGTGAGTTTTCAAAGAAGAACTGATCGGGGGCATATGGGATTATCTTGTATTTGCTAGTGCCGCTGCGCTTGGAATACAATTGCCCTTCTTCCAGGCTGATAATCCGCTGTTCTTTTTTGTCATTTTCATATACCCCAACATATTGCTCTAAATCAGCCGTTTTCACGGTAATGGGCGTTGGTTGGTATGGCTTTTCGAGTACCAAGGCTGCAATTTGTGGCGTCAGTTTGCCAGGCGGCTCGCAGTCGCAATTGGTCAAAACAGCGATGCAGATTCCTTCCTTGGGCAAATACGCCAAGTCACTCAGGAAGCCGTTAATGCCGCCGCCATGTTCTACGGTCGGGCTACCCAGCAGGTTGCCCATTTGCAAGCCATAACCATAATGGGTGTTGCTGCCGTCAGGAAGGATAAAGGGCGTGATGGCTTTTTTGAACGATTCGGGCTTTATCACCTTGCCACCATGCAAGGCACGTGTCCAGGTCGTGAGGTCTTGCACCGTCGAGAGCAGCGAACCTGCAGCATAAGGCTGGGTCATGCTCAGAAAATCAGCATTGACATAAGTGCCCGCAACATCGTCCTGGGCATACCCTGCCGCCCGGTTTTTGATCAGGGGTTTGGTATCGCCGTAGTAGGAGTTTTTCATTCCGAGGGGTTTGAAAAAATGCTCCGTAATGTATTCGCCATATGTCTGCCCAGATGCTTTTTCAATGATGACCCCGAGCAGGATATAGCCGGAATTGTCATACAGCCATTTCGTCCCTGGATCAAAATCCATGGGCTCATCTTTAAAATAATCAACTAATTCCATAGGGGTGAAATCCCTGCGCTGTTCTTGACCATCCCATTTCTCCAAATCGGTGTAGCTTTTGATACCCGAAGTATGGGTCAACAGATGCTCGACCGTAATTTTTTTACCGTGGGTAGGGTAGTCGGGCAAAAACTTGGTCAACTCGTCTTGCAAGGATAGTTTTCCCTGCTCCATCAATTGCAAAATAGCAACCGCAGTGAATTGTTTGGAGACGGAGCCTATGCGAAAAACATGGTCGGTGCGCAACGCAACACCCAATTCCAGGTTGGCCATGCCATAAGATTTTTCAAATATCGGTTCGCCATTTCGGGATACCAACACCGCAGCACCTGGGCCATCAGCTTTAAAATGATCTTGAAAAAGCTTGTCAATCCCGGCAATAATTTTTGGATCGAATTTTTGGGCCGAGAGACTTGACAGGGGAAGCAAAAAACTGATTGTCAGCAAGAAAATGGAAGATCGTTTCATGTGTGGCTTAATATATTTAACAGTGTAAAATAGATTGTGGCATATAATTGACGCATCCACAGCACAATGAAACGCACAAACCCTTCTGAACGGTCAATGTTTTCGACCAACATACAGCCTGGAAATACCAGCATACATCATCTGTCGTATCTGAATCCGGCAAAACACAAGCAACTGTTGCAGCACAAAAACAAGTAGTATCAACCATGCGGAGCTCATTCCAGTAAGTGCTTCTGCAAAAAAATACAACACAAGCAGCAGCAATTGAAGTCCAATAAAGCCAACCATTATTACCAGAAACGCCGCCTTGTTTTTTCGAAAAATACGCCTGCCTGCCCAAATACTGGCCAATACAGAACCGCTCGTTCCCAAATGCTGTACCCGGCTCAGCACCGACCAAATAAACAATTCCACAAAACCGGCCATCCAAAATACTAAGAGCACAAGCACCAACCAAACCGCATATTTTTCAGAAGAGAAAAATTGAAGCGATGGCTGAAAAAACAGGGCAATGGGCAAAAAAATGAGGATTGTCCACAACAAAGCCAAGAGCCAAAAAAACAGGCTGATTTTCAAAAATGCAAAGAAATAAGTGGCACCACTTTGCCAAAACGCGCGGCCGGATGCATCTTCCGGTTTGTTCACACAGTACAACAACCCCCCATCTGTAAATACAGAAAACAGCAGCCAAGCCAACAATAACCAGCGCAACTGCCCGATCAAAGGCGTAATGGAAGCTCCATGTACTTTCAAAAAATCGGTGATGACTGTATGGTCATAGTTTTGAAGTAATTTATTGATTTCCAGCGATTGCCCGATGGAGGCCTGCATCACATCATACACCTGCATGCCCACGGTAAGCGCCAGGCACAACTGCAAAAAATACACCATACTGCCAATGCGCCACTGACGTATAACCACTTTAAAGCTGTACAAAAAGACGCTCTTCAACGTTATATCATGTTTTTTATCCACGTATTATGCGCTCCCACGCCTTAAAACTGTTTATTGCAAAAAAAGCAGGAACCTCCGTCCCGCGCTTCCAACGCTAAAATTATCAAGCAAAATTAGTAAAATCCACCCAAAGAACAATCCGTACCACCATCTTTGCAGCCCCAAAGCAACGCCCCATTATCACATTGGCTCATTATCACATTACCTACAGGCCCAAGCGCAACAGCCCCATTATCAAATTATCGCATTATCAAATTATCACATTAATTTCATGCAATACTACAGCCTCAACAACAAAGCCCATTCCGTAAGTTTTGAAGCGGCTATTGTGCGTGGGTTAGCCCCCGATGGCGGTTTGTATTTCCCGGAATCCATCACGCCATTACCACAAACTTTTTTTGACAAAATAGAACAATTCAGCTACCCTGAAATTGCTTTTCAAGCAATTAAGCAGTTTGTTGGCGACGCTATTCCAGCGGATATCCTACGCCAAATACTGGAAGAAACCCTGAATTTTGAGTTTCCGCTGGTGCCACTAGGCGATAGTATTTACGCCCTGGAGTTGTTTCATGGCCCTACCTTGGCTTTTAAGGACGTGGGCGCCCGGTTCATGTCGCGCTGTTTGGGTTATTTTAACCGAAACAACAACCATGATGTTACGGTTCTTGTGGCTACTTCAGGCGATACCGGAAGTGCCGTCGCCAATGGCTTTTACAAGGTGCCAGGCGTGAAGGTGGTGATTCTTTACCCAAGCGGAAAAGTGAGTGCCGTTCAGGAAAAACAACTTACAACCCTGGGAGAAAACATAACGGCCCTGGAAGTCGATGGCGTTTTCGATGATTGCCAAGCCTGGGTGAAAAAAGCCTTCAATGACCCCAGCCTGAAACAATTGTCGCTTAGCTCCGCCAATTCCATAAACATTGCACGATGGATGCCGCAAATGTTTTACTACTTTTTCACCTACGCAGCCCTAAAAAAACAGCAAAAACCCATCGTTGTCTCCTGCCCCAGCGGCAATTTTGGCAATATCTGCGCGGGTATGTTGGCTCAAAAACTCGGGTTGCCCATTGCGCATTTTATAGCGGCACAAAATGCCAACAACACCGTACATCGCTTCCTGAAAACAGGACAATACGCCCCTGCTCCGACCATGGCGACCTTAGCCAACGCCATGGATGTCAGCGACCCCAGCAATTGGGTGCGCATCCTTGAATTGTGCGAAAATGACAGCGCAACGCTGCATCAACGGCTGTCAAGCTACAGCTTTTCTGATCAGGAAAATCTTAAAATTCTTGAAAGAATATACACGCAATTCGGCTACATCGCCGATCCACACGGCGCCTTGGGCTATGAAGCTCTGCGCCAATACCTAGAAAAAAGCCCGGAAAGTGTTGGCGTGTTTTTAGAAACAGCGCATCCCATAAAATTTGTGGATACCATTGAACGCGCCTTGAATGTTACACCGCCTTTTCCCGCCGAAATCGATGCTGTCATGCAAGGGAAAAAACGCTCCATACGCATTTCAAGCTATGCTGAATTTCGGGCTGTTTTGAGCGCTTAAGCGATTCTATATCAAGGAATAAACTGTAGCAAATCATTGCGCACCGCGTAAATGACCAAGCCTGCTGTATTGCGGGCGCCTGTTTTTTCCAACAGGTTGTTGCGGTGGCCGTCTACCGTTCTTACGCTTAAATAAAGCATATCAGCTATTTCCTGCGTCGTATGCTCCTGACATATGTATTCCAATATTTCCTTTTCCCTAGGGGTTAAAGGTGACTCTGGGTTGTAGGATTTTTCTTGTTTTTGATTCATGCCAGTGTGAATGGCGCGCAGTACCGATTCATTGAAGTAAAACCCTTTTTTCTCAACAGCTTTTACTGCCTGAACCACTTCCGAAAGTTCTGAATTTTTGACAAGATAACCATTTACACCTTCCCCAACCATGTGCACGATGTGCCGCTCTTCGCTGTGCACGGAAAGGATGATGATCTTTATGTCCGGGAAAAGTTTTTTGAGTTGGCGGGTCGTGTCCAACCCGTTCATGATGGGCATTGTAAGGTCAAGCAGTACAACATCTGGGGTTGGAGAAGCCGTATAAAGCCTTTCGAGGAGTTCCGCCCCATTCGCAGCTTCAACATTGACTGCTATACCTTCATATCCATTCAAAAGCGATACAAGGCATTCTCGAAATAAACTTTGGTCTTCTGCGATAGCCACATAAACATTGTTATTGCTCATATAAATTAGATTCCAGGGGGACTTTGACAATTGTTAGTAAGCCTTTTCCCGGAGCGCTATGCCATTCAATGGTTGCATGTATATGGCTAGCACGCGCTTCAATATTTTTCAAACCCAAACCTTTGCGCTCTTGCAAAATGCCCAGGTCGAAACCTTTTCCGTTGTCTTCGAATTGAAAACAGATATCTTTTTCCGAGTGCGTCAAAGATAAAATAATTTTTGATGCCCCAGAATGTCGTATTGAGTTATTTATTAACTCTTGAGCCATGCGATAAAGACCCAGCTCAACTTTTTTTTCTAAACGTGGAAAGTTGGGCGAGGAATCAAATTCAACCTCCAGTTGTGGGCTGTTGTTTTTTTGGCAGAGGCTTTCCATGGCATCTGCCAGGCCAAACATTTCGAGGCCCGGCGGGGTCATGGCATGAGAAATCCGCCGCACCGATACAATGCCTGAATCAATGATATCCCGGCTTTCGGCAACGATTTGCTCGTTCTGTCCAACGTAGTCCAATTGATTTATTTTCAACTTCAAAGTAGAAAAAAGGCCTCCCAGCTCATCGTGCAAATCGGTCGCGATCCGATGTCTTTCAGCTTCCACTTGTTCGATATTACTGTGCAAAAGCTCCTCCTGATGGCTTGTTTTCAACTCACTGAGCAAGAGTTGTTGAAGCAGCACTTTTTTCTGATAAAAAAAGAAAAAGGTTACGACAGACCCAGCCAATAGTGCCAAGGTGAGCATGCCGACAAAAAGAAAAAGGTAAACATCTACTTGGCTTTCCATAAACCGATGGTGATGAGAAAGTAGAGCAATATGCTAAATAGTGCATGAAAAGCCCAAATGTACATGTTCAAAGCTTTGTTTATGCCAAGAATGTAGTTGCTAAAGGCAAATAACAACACTCCTCCAGAAAAATAAAGCAAGAACCCGGTGTTCACCCAAAAGACCGGGTGTTGTCCTAGTTTCTTTATTTTCATCTCCGTGAGCGTTTTATAGCACCATAATAAGCATAATACGATAACAAACACACCTTCCAGGCTGCGCGCGTAGGTGTTGAATATAGTTATTTCTTGCAAAAATGCCGTGTTCAACAAGGACAGGGTCGCAAATAGTATCCCTGTCCAAACAAACACCTTTTTTTGAAAAATGCTACTCAGAAGGGTGCTGTAAAAACGCAAAATAATGGCAAACTCAAGCGGCGTGAACAGGTGCAATAACCATAGGTTGTTTTGCCTATTCCTACCGAGGTATGAGGAAATGATTTGTACGCTTGCCCCCAAAAACACATAAAAGGCCATGTTTTTCATAGTATTGTTCAATAAACGATACTTTAAAATGGCTACTGTCACAGGTACTACGACGAAAAGAGAGCCTATGGAAATGATCAATTTGGGCAAGGGCATCATAACATTTCAAGGGGAGGGGAGTTGTAAAGGATTTGTGCCGGTGAGCAAGGGACTATTTCTATCGCAGGTCGGTGGGCAGGGGTCGCAAAAATCGTACGTGCCGCTAATTTGCTGGCCTTGCCATGTCGGATTGATAATATCGTTCCCGTTGGCATCCACAGCAACCAATGCGAGCTTTTCTACACCGTTGTCGAGACCAAAATAAAGGCGGACTGAATTTGTCCCGGTTTCTTTGAGCATGTCATTTATTTCATCAATGTTAACCTTAAAAGCCTTGACGGTGTTTGGGTTGGCGCTGCGCCAAGCGGTGGTCCAGTTTACAGCAGTTTGTAAAGGAATCAAATAAGGACTTTCTGGCATGATGTTTTAAAATTTAATATGAAAAAGTTGTTAATTGATTCAAATGTATGCTTGAAATTTTTGCACCTTAAAATGTAAAAAACGTTTTTTTTCAAAACAGGTAATTTTACGGGGTTGGCTAGGTAGGATTACGTATTTTGATAAACCCGCATTAATGCGCTTGCCTTTGAGGTGCGAATGAAGCCACCTTTGCAACATCAATTTTCAACAAGAAAAAGCCGCCTTTATGGAACGGCATATCCAAGTTATCGACAGATCATTTCGGGGTTAACGATGTACTTTGATCGCGCTCCGCAAACAACCAAAGATATTTAACGGAAGGAAGATTTATAAGGGGGCGATGTAATATTGGCCCCCTTATTTAATGTTTTTTTTCAAAAAATATCGTGACCTTAGAACATTGATTCACTCAAAATAATATCATTATGGATCCTTTTATCGGCCAAATCATGGCAGTAGGCTTCAACTTTGCCCCGCGAGGATGGGCAATGTGTCAAGGCCAATTGCTTTCTATTTCCCAAAATTCTGCACTCTTTTCACTGCTCGGCACCATGTATGGTGGCGATGGCAGAACCACTTTCGGGCTGCCCGACCTGCGTGGCCGCGTGGCCATTGGTATAGGACAAGGTCCAGGTTTGAGCAACTACGACCAAGGACAAGCGGGCGGGGTTGAACAAGAGACTATTACCGTAAATCAGATGCCTGCGCATACGCACGCATTAACCGTGACTGCTGCTGTACAGGTTTCTACAACAAACCCAGATTCTGACGAAGCCGGAGGTGGGCATTTGACCAATACCAGCAGCAATTTTTATGCTGCTGCTGGTACTCCAGGAAACAACCTTGGTGGCGTTTCAGCCAGCGGTACCGCCGCAAATACTGGTGGAAGTCAGCCTGTTTCTGTTATGCAGCCATATTTAGCGCTTAATTACATCATTGCCACAGTGGGTATTTTCCCTTCCAGAAATTGATGTAGTGAACTGCCAATAAGTCTATTATTAGAAAGAGCATCCTACAGTTTGTGGGATGCTCTTTCTTTTTTTTTGGCCAATGTGAAATGAATATCAACCATTCATCACCGCACCGCCATTTATATCAATGGTTTGACCAGTCATAGAAACCTGTTTTAAAAGAAAAGAAACCAGGTCTGCTATCTCGCGCGTTTCACTCATTTTTTTCAAGGGCACGCTGCGCATGGCGATCTCAAAAAAATCCGATTTGCTAATGCCTATACCATCGGCAATTCCCTGCAAACCATCCTGCGCCATATCAGTATCCACCCAGCCAGGGCAAATAGCGTTCACTAAAATATTGTCGGGCGCGTACTGCACCGCCCAAGAGCGCATTAAACCCAACAACCCTGCTTTGGAAGCACAATAGGCACTGTAATTCGCGACCCCCAAACGCGCCAAAACCGAGGAAATAATCAAGATTTGTTTGTATTTGAGCTGACTTCGTTGCAAAGCAGGCAGAAAATATTGCACCGTATAATAGGTGCCCGTCATATTGGTTTCCAGTATTTCATGCCAGCGGTCTTGTTCCCCAAACTGGTTTTCGCCACCAATGCCCGCGTTGGCGATGATACCATCCAATACCAATGTCGGGTGCGCGTCGACCAACGCTTGCATCTGGGCCGCGTTTTTGATATCAGCGACCAGTATTTGATGTATCCCGGTTTTTAAGTTTTTTAAGGTTTCTTTCAACCGGGCTTCGTTTCTGCCCAATACATAACAGTTGTGCCCATGATTGGCCAGTTCAATGGCGATGGCGCGACCAATACCGCTGCCTGCGCCTGTGATGAGGTAGTTCATAGTTTTAAAGGTTTCACGGTTTCATGGTTTCAGGTTTACGTAATTTGTGGTTATCATTGGATTTAGGTATTTCAAATTAAAGAGCATCTGGTTTCTGTTGCGACCGCTGGTTGAAAGCTTGGTTTCAAAATAAACCCGCCTCAAAGAAATGGTGTCTCTGAGGCGGGTTGGTAAATTTGTTGGCAAGTGCTATTGCGGCACGCGCTTATTTTGTCTCCGCTTCCTCGGGCTTTACGTCCTCGTTTGCCAAAAACTCCTTCACCCATTCTGTGGTGACGGATTTTGGGCGCTCCAGTGGAAGTCCGAGCGCACGGCTCCAGCATTGTGCTGACAATACGCCAAGCGCACGACTTACACCAAAAAGAACGGTGTAAAAATTATACTCTTTCAAACCGTAGTGGATCAATACAGCACCACTGTGCGCGTCCACATTTGGCCACGGGTTTTTAACCTTACCTAGGCTTGAGAGAATTGGTGGAACGACGTCGAATATTTTCCAGACAATTTTTACCAGATCACTGTCGGGTACATTGTCTTCGCAGAATTGCTTTTGGGCCATATAACGTGGGTCTGGTTTGCGCAGTACTGCGTGGCCATATCCTGGAACTACCCGACCGCCAGCAATGGTGCTTTTAACGTATTCCGCAATTTGTTCGCGGCTCGGCTTGGTTGTGCCCAAGGTGTCTATCATTTTTTGTATCCATCGCACAACTTCCTGATTTGCAAGGCCGTGTAGCGGGCCAGAAAGCGCATTCATTCCTGCACTCAAGGAAAGATAAGGATCGCTCAATGTTGATCCCACAAGATGCGTTGTATGTGCAGAGGCATTGCCACCTTCGTGATCGGCGTGAATGGTCAAGAAAAGGCGCATGTACTCCTTGAATCCTGGGCTATCTATACCCAACATGTGTGCAAAATTCCCACCCCAATCAAGGGATATATCCGGAAGTAAATGATCGCCTTTGTGATACACCCGGCGGAATATATAAGCCGCTAACCTTGGAAGGCGCGCAACGAGATTCATGGTATCCTCATAGGTAGCATCCCAATATTCGGATTTATGCATACCAGAGTGGTAGCGCTGGGCAAATACACTGGTGTTTTGCATGGCTAAAATGCCAACGGAAAACTGCGTCATCGGGTGTGTTTCCACAGGCAAGGCTTCTATGGCTTTGAAAACATGCTCCGGAACATTAGCCCGGCGCACCCAGTTTTCCGTGAGCCACTTCACTTGCTCTTTGGTCGGCATTTCACCCACCAGCATGAGCCAAAAAAGTCCTTCCGGAAGTGGTTCTTTGCCGTTCGGGGCGCGGGGCATTTTTTCCCTTATCTCCGGAATGGAGTAGCCCCTGAACCGGATTCCATGCTCGGCATCCAGCAATGATGGCTCCCATAACATGGATGTGATATCGCGCATACCACCATAAACCTGCTCCAGTTGCACATCATCGACTTTTTTCTTTCCGTGCTCCGCAAGTATCTCTTTTATCTCCTTTGACAGGATTTGCGCCTTTTCGTAGAATAGTTGTTTTAGTTGATCCATGAAACAAAATATATGGTTAGGTTGACTTGAATGTCTTAAACAATCCTTTTTGGAGTAAATTGTTCAAAATAGAATAGAAAAAGCGAAACACCAGCACATTGACTGATTGTTTCGCTTTTTTTATCATCAGAACTGCCAAATATTACCACTCAATATCATCTTCGTCTTTGTCCTTTTTTGGCTTTTCGTCGTCGGAATCGTCGTCATTTTCTGAATCATCATTTTCTGACACATCGTCGTCTGAATCGTCATCTTCTGAAACTTCGTCCGTTGGCGTTGTAACTTTTTTGAATTTTGGGCTCGGCTTGTCGTCTGAATCATCATCGGATTTATCATCGTCGCCTTCACGGTTTTGAGCTTCCCACTCAGCTTGACGACGATCAAATTCTTCGTAGTCAAAATCTGGCATAAGCTCCGTTTTCACGTGATCTACCACTTCATTCAGGGATGCCACGAAACGGTTGAAGTCTTCTTTGTATAGGAAAAGCTTGTGTCGCTTGTAGCCAAAGCCATCTTCACGACGGGTGCTTTCCGTTATGGTGATGAAATAGTCCTCACCCTTTGTCTTTTTAACATCGAAGAAGTAGGTACGGCGTTTTCCAGCACGCACGCGTTTTGAAAATACACTTTCTTCTTCACGGTCGCCGCCAAAACCTCCGCGATCACCGCCACGGTCGCCGCCGAAACCACCACGGTCACGGTCGCCACCACGAAAACCGCCACGGTCGCCGCCCGCGCCACGGAAACCTCCGCGATCACCGCCACGGTCGCCACCGCGATCGCCGCCGAAACCACCACGGTCACGGTCGCCGCCACGAAAACCTCCACGGTCGCCGCCACGGTCGCCGCCGAAACCACCACGGTCGCCACCGCTGCCACGGAAGCCGCCACGGTCGCCACCGCGATCTCGATCGCTGCCACGATCACGATTGTCACCCCGGTCGCGATTATCGCCATCCCGAGAATCCCCGTCTCTCTTTTTAAAATGCCCGTATTCCACCTGTCAATAAGTGTTTAGTTAAGAATTCTTGTGAATTAGTTGCAAGCAAAGGTAGATTTTACTTTGAAACAACACCATTCTTTTAGTTTTTTTTCTCTTTAAAGGAATATTCTTGTCAAAATAAGGGAAAAACAGCTTGCTATTTGGCTTAATTCTCAAAAACAAGCTTGCCGCCAACGATGGTTTTCAACACTTTAGCCGTCAAAATTTCTTCCGGCGGGCAAGTGAGCAGATTTCTGGACAAAACAACGATATCTGCCAATTTTCCCGGCGACAAGGAGCCTTTTTCATTTTCCTCAAAAGCTGCGTACGCATTCCAAATAGTGTAGGATAACAGCGCTTCTTCTCTTGTCATTTTTTGTTCGGGGAAAAACTCCAAACCCGTATCCACCCTCTTTCTGGTCACCGATGCGTACAAACACGGTAAAGGACTCACCTCCTCCACAGGAGTATCCGTGCCATTGGCCAAGTGTGCACCGGCATCCAACAAACTTCTCCAGGCGTATGCTCCCGTACGTGCCCGCTCCACGCCAAGCCTTTTTACCACAAAAGGCGCATCGCTGGTGCAATGGATGGCCTGCATAGAAGCGATGACCCCGAGTTTTGAAAATCTGGGTATATCTTGTACATCAAGGTGTTGGGCATGTTCAATACGCCAACGCCGACCCATACCAAGGGTTGCTTGCTGACTGGAAAACGCATTTTCAAAAACATTCAAAACCTCGCGGTTAGCCCGGTCGCCAATGGCATGTACACAAAGCTGTAAATCGTGCTGCACACATTGCGCCGCAACCTCCACAACACTTTCTATGGGTGTAGTATTCTGGCCTACGAATCCTGGTTTGTCATTGTATGGTGCTAACAACCAAGCGCCATAAGATCCTAGCGCCCCATCAAAATATGCTTTCACGGCTCGGCTGGTAAAATGTTTTTGTCCCAAGCCTATTTGTGGAAAATCTGCCAGTTTGGAAAACTCTTCGCTTTTTGGCTGACCAATCATGGCCCAAAGGCGAATGGGCAATCGGCCCGCTTCCGCCAATCGGCGAAATTGTTGTAGCGCCCAAAAACTGCTGCCCGCATCCTGAAAAGAGGTAATGCCATTTTTCAGGCATGCTTCCGAAGCCAGCCTGACAGTTTCCTCCAGGTCAGCCTGCTTTTTGGATTCCGGGCTTTTGTTTTGCCAATCAGAAAATGGCTGGGTGATCAGGTTCATGGCATTTTCCTCAAAAATCCCTATCGCAGTGCCTTTTGCATCGCGCACAATGCGGCCGCCAATCGGATCTGGAGTTTCTTTTGAAATACCCGCCAGCTGCATCGCTTTTGCATTGGCCATCAAACCGTGTCCGCTGGCATGAAACAGCACCACTGGGTTACCGGGCGATATGGCACTCAACGCTTCGTTATAAGGGTAGCCATTCACGGTAATACCGGGCGATGTGTTCCATTTTTCCTGATGCCAGCCACGGCCTTCTATCCATTCGCCCGGGGCTGTTTCTTTCACCTTTGGCGCTACAAGCCCTACAATTTCTTCCCAACTTTTGGTGTTCAGCAGGTTAAGGGTTTGCATGCTTTGGCCCAACCCCAGGAAGTGCCCATGCCCTTCAATAAAACCCGGCATGGCAAAGTCGCCTTGAAGATCAATGATTTGTGATTTATCCGTAGCCAATAGTTTTATGGTAGCATCATCGCCCAATGCCAGAATGGTGTCGCCGGAAATGGCAATAGCGGTTGCATTGGGGTATTTTGAATCAGCTGTAAAAAACTGGCCATTGAACAAAATCATGTCTGCCTTGGGCGCTACTTTTTGTTGTGTGCAACGGGTATTGCAGCAAACTAGCAGCAGGAAAGCCAATGTGGTGTAGAATATGTTTTTCATGAAAAAATTTAAAAAAAGCCCACGCTGCATAAGAAGCAACGTGGGCAGGGCCTATTACAATAGAATGGTTGCTCTTATGCTTCAACTTTCCGGTATGGAACCGATTTCAGAAAGTCTTCAAGAATATCGTTGAAATCGTTCGGCTTTTCCATCATGGGCGCATGGCCGCATTTGTCGATGAAGAAAAGCTTGGAATTGTCTATCAGTTCATTAAATTTCTCCGCCACAAAAGGTGGCGTTATGGTGTCTTGTCGGCCCCAAATCAGGAGCGCTGGCGCCTTGATGTTGTGGAGTTTATCGCCCAAGTTGTGTCGAACCGCAGATTTTGCGGTTGCCACAACGCGAATGGCCTTGTTTCGGTCGTTGACGATGCCAAATACTTCGTCGACCAATTCTTTGC
This sequence comes from Chitinophagales bacterium, assembly GCA_038246345.1. Classification (GTDB taxonomy): domain Bacteria; phylum Bacteroidota; class Bacteroidia; order Chitinophagales; family Saprospiraceae; genus M3007. The sequence continues at coordinate 24,830 of JBBRWA010000010.1, read as the reverse complement.
TCGCAACGGCAGGGTCGTAAAATGTCTCGCCGGTTTTATTTTTTATGTATTCATAATCGCCCCGTTTGGGGAACGCAGTACCAAAGGCACTTTCAAAAAGACCTGAGCTGCCTGTAAGCGTTACAGATGCCACCTTTTCAGGATGAGCCAATACGTACAGGATGGCAATATGGCCTCCCAGCGAGTTTCCAAGGACATGTACTTTGTCATATCCTTTATATTCTACAAACTTTGCAGCGAATTCTACCAGGCCAGTTACCGACACTTGAAAAATGGGCAACTCATAAATTGGCAGAATAGGCACCACTACGTTGTAATTATCGGAAAAGCGCTTTACAATGCTCTCAAAATTACTCAAGGCTCCAAAAAGCCCGTGCAACAACATGAGGTTTTCGCCCTTGCCGCCAGACTCTATATACTTGAATCCGTTTTCTTCTTTTATTTGTAAGTCCATGCGGTGTTGCTTCGTGTGAATGGGCAAAAGTAGAAAAACACTTTAGAGCTTGTTGAGAATTTTCTTCGAAAGCTTAAAAAGATCGTTTTTTGGTGCTTTTTAGTGCCTTTTAATGATACCTGTAAGTTTAAAATACCTGAATTCGAAGCATTTTTTTGAAAAAAGCTTTTTAAAATGAATGCAAGTATACGTAAAATAGCAAAAATATCAAGCAAGGCTTCTGTTCGAACTCTTATAACAAGCCAAAAGTATTACACCTAACAATAATGTAGCGCCGGATTGATGTAGTACCCCGAGCGTAACGGGAAGTCCCCCAACGCAATTTATCAAGGTAAGAATACCCAACAATATTTGCACGAATAGCATGCCCAGCAGCACCCAGATTAACTGCCTGTTTTGCGCTTGCCGATCTTGCCGCAGCGCCCGCCATGAAAACCATAGTACTAAGGCCGTCAGCAGGTATGCCGTGTTTCGGTGAAAAAACTGTATCAAAGTGGGCATAAATGGATTGGTATCATACTCCAAAAAACTTGCTGCCACCCAATGACTCGAATCGAACATCACTGCTGGCAAGTATTCTCCCCGCATATCAGGCCAAGTTGGGAAAAACAGCCCAGCCTTCGTGCCCGACATCATCGCACCCAAGGCTATTTGGAAAAACGCAATGCTCAAAATAATCCATATACTTCGCTTTGCCCCTGAAAACTGCCAGCCTAGCGGACGCGGTTTATACGCAATGAAGGTCGTCCACAACAGAACTGAAAATATTAGGAGCCCCATGCACAAATGCAGGGTCAGGTTGTAGGCATTTACCCATGGGCGTTCTCGCAAACCGCTGGCCACCATTGCCCAGCCGAAAAAGCCTTCCAGACCAGCCAGTAATACGACCAATATCAACCAGTTTTTCAAATCTCGTGACAACATGCCGCGCCATAAAAACCACGCAAACGGGACGATAAACACAAAAAACATCAAGCGCGCCCACAAACGGTGAAAGTACTCCCAGAAAAAAATAAACTTGAACTGGTCCAGCGTCATGCCCTTGTTGATCTTGTGGTACTGTGGTGTTTCTTTGTACAAATCAAAGGTTTCTGCCCAGGCGGCCTCACTCAATGGAGGAATCGAACCCGTTACAATTTCCCACCGCGTGATGCTGAGCCCGCTGCCCGTCAACCTGGTAACCCCACCAATCACGATTTGCATAAAAATCATCACAAGGCCCGTAATGAGCCAAATTTTTACAGCCTTTGAAATATTCGTAACTTCCGCCCAACGGATAAAACTGCTTGCCATTCTTTTAAGGTTTAAAGCAAATTAAAAATGATTGGTTTAGAGGAGCTGGATTTTAAAACAAAAACACTTTTTCTGTTCTTTCGTTTTCCGCAAAGTGAGGGGCCGTTATTAATTAAAAATGATTTAATAAATAAAAACCTGCGGCCATCATAAGGGCTGTTAGTTTGTGGAAAACCTCATAACTGAAAATAACAAAGTCGTTTTAAAGAACAGTTACCAGCTTTATCAACAGGTTATGCGCATCTTGATTTCCAAAGTATCAATGCTTTGTATGGTTCCTCACATTGAAAATTGAAAATGTGCAAAAAGGGTGTGTTTAACTTTTCACGGAATCGACTTGTGTGAATTGACGTTTGTAAGTTCGGGTTTGTAAACACAGGTTTCGAGTAATCGTTGTTTTGGTGGGTTCTTTTGGAGTCGGGTGTTGGCGGATGTTAGGGATAGTACGCTTTATCCACAGGGTTGTTAGACTGGTGTAATTTCCCTTGATATATGAATATGAAGGACATAGATATATTATTATTTTGCTTGTTTATAACTGTTTTAAACAAATCGTTCGGTCAGGTAAAGTGCGGCAAATGAGCGATTTAGATTTTTGGGCTTTAGGATTATTTGGTTTTAGTAGGTAGAAGCTTTGCATATAGTTGGAAAATTATCAAACAATTTAGGACGGTAGACGGTGGACCGTCCACCGTCTACCGTCCAGCCCGAATCAATTCAATATACCCACTCAAAATATCTGGCCGCAGCACGGTTCCACTTACACGGTTTTCGTACACCCTGCACACGTATAGGTAGGTGCCTTCGGACAGTTCTTTGTCCTGGCTGTCTCTTCCATTCCAATTGAGCGCCGGATCACTGGTGCTGAATACCAGATTTCCCCAGCGGTTGAATACTTGAAAATCGACCTGACTAATAAAACGCCAGCCTGGAAATGGGGTGAAGAGATCATTTGCATCGTCACCATTGGGGGTAAACACATTGGGCAACTCATATTTGGGGCAATTGTCCACACAAACCGTATTGCTCAAAGCGCTTTCATTGCCTACAGAATCAATGGCCGAGACGGCATAGCATCCCGCCAAGCCGGCATCCAGCGTGTGCGTGAATGTTGTATTGCTGGCACCGTCCTGAGTACCCAATGGCGTAAGCGTTCCATCAGCTATTGGTGCATACCAGATACGGTAAGAATCCGTGTCATCCGCGCCATCACATGCCACATTGGGATTGGTCCAAGAAAGGTTGTTGTTGTAGGGCGGTTCTGAGGGTGCACTATTGGGGATATCGCAGAGGTTTTTGACCAGCAAGGTGGGTGGGCAGGGCGGGATGAGGTCGATGGGAGCGCTACAAGCGTGTTGCGAGAGATTGATGAGCGGGTCGGCTACGCCGCCGATGCTGTAGGTGCCAATGCTTTTGACGTAGTAACAATATTCTTTGCCATTCACCAGGCCGCGGTCATCATATTCGTTGGTGCTGGACACGCCGATGGAGTCAAACAATTGTGTAACATCATTTTTTCGGTAAATGACATAGCTGTAATTGCCCCAGGGAACAACTTCCTGCCAGGAAAGCAGGTTGGTTTTATCGGACGGGTTGGCCGTTAAAAAAACGGACGATGCATTGTTGGTTGAACCGAGCAGCTCGTTTCCTTTGGCATAAAAATCTACGCGATAGTGGTACGGTGAACCGGAAGTATTGAGGTTTTGATCAAACTCAAAAATGGTGTCGTTGGCCTCCCAAAATGAATTGGCGACAAAATTGGCTGTGGGCAATTCCACCATAGCTCCGCCGCTAAAGCCAGATCCGCGCAGCAGCTGGTAGCGATAAGGGCCGTGGTTGATAATGGTATCCAGATCGGCAGCGATGGGCTTCGACCAGGCGATTTTCATTTTTCCGCTGGCAGGATCCGTAGTTTCTACCGATACATTGGTGATCAAAGGCAAATCACGCGGCAATTGCACACACACTTCTTCTGATGCCAGGCTTTCCACCAGATTGTAAGGATAGCCGCCGGCTGAAAGTCGGGCAAATTTTGCCAGCACACGATAGCAATACGTGCGCCCGCGTTCCACATTGTCATCCCTGAACCAATAGCGCCCATTTTGTACTGCTTTGGTCACAAATATCAGCTCTTGATACCCTTTCCCAGCAAGTCCCGGCGAGCAAGTGTCAATAACAAAAGGATTGCTGCCTTCGCGCCGCCACACCGAAAAGCCAAAGAAATAGTTCTCCGCTGCGCCCTCACATTTGTAGGGTTTTTCCCAACTGATGTCGACATTTGTTTGCTGAACTTCGGCCTGAACGTCTTTGGGTGCGGGCCCTACCACTTTTATTCTAACAGTTTTTAAATCAGCCAACTGCGGTGTGCCCAGTGAATCGGTTGCTTTAAAAACAACCGAGTAAGGTTGGTTTGAAATGTGTTCGCAGGTTGTAGCCCATTTAAAAGTGCCGAGCACAGGTGGCGGATTGTGTTTGCCGGATGTTGAAAACGTGGCAGGACTATATTGGGATGTGAAGGGTGCGCCGAGAGCTGTCAGCCGCACCTGATTCAGGGTGTCGGGATCAGTCCCTGTTACCGGGAATTGGATGATGTCGCCTGCCACGACGCATATTTTATCGATGGTGACCACATCCGGCGGATTGTTGTTGCAGGTGCTGACAAAAATCTGCATGTCGCGGATAGTGGTATCAATCGGCTCCCCTTCCCGCCAGGAAACGACGATAAATGCAATGTTGTATTCGCCTGCTTCCTGGGGTGAAAGCCACAAAATATCGCCGGAAATAGGGTTCATTTGCAACGCATTGTTGCTTCCAGGTGATATGTTTTGCGGCCAGACGTAATTTTGGACATTGGTGCCAAGCCCCTGCAAGGGCACAATCAATTGATAGGAAAGACTGTCGCCATCGGGGTCGCTGGCATTGGGATTGTGGCGGAAAGGCTTATTTACACAAGCATTGTCGATGGGCGGTTGAAATAGAATTGGGGTTGAATTTACGCCACCGAACTGAGGATCCTGAAAGGTGTATGTCGTTTCAATATGAAAAGGAATGTTGTCGGAAGCTGGGTAATTTACGTTTCGAATACCCCCGTTTCGGTTCATGTCGGTCATCGAAATTTTATACGTGGCTGGACCAGCGTAGGTATGCTCTGCTATATAAACGTTGTATTTCACGTCATTGGCCAAGGGTTGGCCTTGTCCACCATTGTTGGATCGCGCCACTTTTTGGATGAGTCCGTCGCCCCAGTTGATTTCCAGTGTATCTCGGTCAGCATTGACGCTGCTGGTTTTTGTCCAGGTGATAATGGTCGCCCGCACTTTCAGCGGCCCTATTTGGGCCACATGGATTTCGCCCGCACGGTTGTGGGTAGCAAACAAAGCCTGTGGGGCGAGAAAAAGCAGCAGGGCGAGGAGCGGTAGCAGTAGTTTTTGTTTCATAGCTTGTTTTCGTTGTTAGTTGCTCGTTGTTAGTTTCCGAGCGTTTGGTCGTTTGTTCGTGGCTAAGGTGGTCGTTCGCGTTTCACTTGGGCTGGTGAACTGGTAGCACCGCGGTCATGCGGTATGCATGGTCTTTTCGCTGTTGCGGGATAATTGCTCGTTTCCGATCGTTTGAAGTACTTCGTTGATATTGGAACAGCGGAACGCTATGTTTTTTACTCGCGCAACTGATGTATTGCCATTTATACTTGCCAAAACAGTTTCTCCAAAGCAACATAAATGGTTATGCCAAAGATACCTATTTATACCAAAACGCGTTCTGGGCCTGTTCAAGTGCGCAAAAGGAATGCTAAAATACGCTATTTACGCTAAAAATATACATATCTAAATCTCAGATTCAATGTCAGCCAACAACGAAAGGACCAGACGCACGAAAACCATCAACGAGCATCAAAGAACTATCAACTAAATAGCCATGGCAGAGCGGCCTTAAAGGGCTTCTTCCAAACCGCGTTCACGCCATTGGTGTGAATGCGGTGCTACCATTTCGCCAGCCCAAGTGAAACGCGAACGACCACTTGGCCACGAACAAACGACCAAACGCTCGGAAACGAACAACTAACAACGAACAACTAACAACCAGCAACAAACAACGAAACCGTTAAAAATCAGTAAGCCCCGTCCACTTCCTGCCAATGTCTTCCCAGAAGGCCAGGACTTTATTGCGGGCAGGGAATTCAGAATATATTTCTCCCAATCGGATACAATCCAAGGCATGCAGGGTGGGTTTCGATACCTCGTCGGGCAAGCTGCTGGTAGGGAACCAGGCGCAATCTTTGAACTTATGGGTTTCCTTTGACTCCGGCTCTCCGAAGAATTTGGAGGCTTTGAAATAGAGTACGATGAGCGTTTGGTCTTTGTGAAGTTTGTGCCGGTGCATGACGTGTACAAGGCTGAGGTCTTCCGGTTCAACGTGAATATCAGCCTCTTCTTCTGCTTCGCGGGAGAGCGCTTCGCGGGCAAATTCCTGCTCTTCTACATTGCCGCCAATGAGGGTATAGCGACCGCCATTGCGCTTGGTTTGGCGCAAGAAAAGCAGCTTCCCATTCTCTTCGAGAAGAAGCCTTACAGCGAAAATCAGCATCGTAAAAAGGATTTATTCAGCATAAATGGCCAATACGGCGGATTCAACCACTTCTCTTGCTGCTTTTTGCGCCGTCAACTCCTGACGTTTGGCATTGCGAAGCGCACGCAATTCAGCTTGTGTTTTGCGGTATATTTCTACCTGCACTTTTGTATTCAACACCTGCCGGATGCTTGTCCAGGTTCCTTTTTGAACATTGAGCAACTTGGCTTGGTATAGTGCCAAATCGCTTGTTTGAAAGGCTGCAATCTCCGCCATGTTGCGGTTTTTGCGCTGCTGAATTTGGTACACCTGTTTGGCCTGATCGGCGTTAAGGCTGTATTTTGCCACAAGCGCCTCTGTCGCTGTTCTGATGGCGGGATCAATTTGTGCGGATTTGTTTGGTTCCGGAGCACCTGATTGAGCACTGAGTATTTGAGCCATGCACAGGCTTAGGAAAAGAGCAGAAAATTTCATAACTTCTTGTGTTTTGTTGCCCCAAAAGTAGGGATAGTTTCCAATTGCTGCGCTAAATCGACCAGAACTGTCAAAGCGTGACGTAACGTTTGTTTATTGCGGCGTCTCCCGGACGCCCTCCTGCCCGACCTCAAGCCGCCAGCCAGCACCTTCTACCATAAAGCGCAGCAAGTCGACCATCTTTGAAGCTTGGGTGCGTGCTTCAATCATCAGGTTGCTTTTTAAAGCTTGTTCCCGAATAATCTCCTTTGCTTTTTGGTTGATGCGCGAGTAGTCTTCAGGTGAAAACGACGCAAAAACGCCTTCCGATATATCGTAATAATCGAGGGTATGATCGATGCTCAGTATCTGTGGCTCCGGCAAAGCACTCATATAAATGATTTTCGTTTTCGGATCGCTCTCGATGTGCAAGGCTTCCAGGTCATAGCCCGCCGACACCGTGGCCCGAACCCGAACCAGTATTTTTTTGTCCCAAAAAAAGGTAAAAAACCCCTGATACTCAGAGTAATTGTAAATTTCAGAAAATTGCCCCTCCACGGTGGAAAGCTTGGCAACTGCCTGAATTTTTTCGAGCAAAACAGAAGATTCCTCTGTGGGCTTGGAGCTTTTGGAGAAATATTGCCAACTTAACCACACGCCCAGCAGGAAGACCACGAGGAGGGTGAGTAGGCCGGGGAGTTTGTTTTTGTCCATGTCTTCGTTTCTCGTTGATAGTTGATAGTTGCTCGTTGTTCGTTGATAGTTGTTCGTTGCTCGTTTCCGAGCGTTCGGCTTTTCGTTAGATGTTGGCTGAGGCAAATTGGAATACTCCCCTCTTTTCCATACCAAATTCTAGTCGAGTGAATGTGAACGAACAACAATCAACTATCAACGAACAACTATCAACTTTTCACGTTTTCTTTGCAAAAAAAAAGTGTTTATGCCTTTCAAGATTTCACGCAATATTCTATTTTATACGGCTCTTTTTTACTTTTTTTCGCCTGAAATTAGTTTTTCACAGACGGATACCTTGCGGCTCATTTTTGCGGGGGATATTATGGGGCACGCACCACAAATTTCAAGTGCACAAATTGGCAACACGGGAAAATACAACTACGAACCTTGTTTTCGCTACGTAAAACCTATTTTGGAGCAAGCCGACCTAGCCATTGGCAACCTGGAGCTTACGTTGCCGGGTAAGCCTCCTTACAACGGGTATCCGATGTTTCGCAGTCCGAATGAGCTTGCCGTGGCGCTTAAAGGCGCCGGTTTCGACATTTTGGTGACCGCAAACAACCATTCCAACGACAGTAGAGGAGCAGGAGTGACCAATACCATTCTCACCTTGCGGGACAACACTTTTTTACAAACCGGCACCTTCCTAAATGCCCGAGATCGCGCCGCGCATTACCCTTTGATGGTGTATAAAAAGGGGTTCAAAATCGCTTTGCTCAACTATACCTACGGCACCAATGGAGTGCCCACAGAAGCGCCCACAGTGGTCAACCTCATTGACAAAGATATCATAAAAAAAGATATTGAAGAAGCCGTGGCGCGCAAGCCGCATTTCATTATCGTCGTCATGCACTGGGGCTTGGAATACCAACTTACCGAGAATGCCGAGCAGCGCGACCTGGCGCAATTTCTCATAAAAAACGGTGCTGATATGGTGATTGGTTCGCACCCCCATGTGGTACAACCCATTCGCATGGAGCGCGTTGCCATGCCCAATGGATCAGCAAAGGAGGCTTTAGTGGTGTATTCCCTAGGCAATTTTATTTCCAACCAGCAACAACCCAACACAGACGGCGGCATTATGTATCAAGTGGATTTGTTGAAACGCAAAGGCTCGCCAGAGGTTGTACTCGGGCAACAAGGCATGATCCCCGTTTGGCGCTATATCGACAAAGCCGCTTCGGGAAAAACAACATTTTATGCCGTTCCTATTGCTCGCGCTGAAGGAAATCCCGATTTGGTACCTGGCATGGCGAGCAGCGCTCAAAATGCCATGACAACCTTCGCCAGAAATTTGCGTAAAAGAGTGCCATACAAAGAATTGAAACGCTGATGTTCCGGTATCAAAAACTTGGCTTGGAAGGCATTCCGCTGATGCAACAAGTGGGTCGGGCTACATACGAACCCTATTACCAACATATCTGGGAGCCCGGTGGCCTTGACTGGTACATGGAAAAATGTTTTGGCACTGAAATACTCCACAAAGAACTGGTTGATCCGAATGTAGAATACCTGATTTTCCGTGCTGAGGAGGGTCGGATTGTCGGTTTTTTAAAGCTAATTCTGGAAAAATCCATACCAAACAGTCATATTTCAAATGCGCTTTATCTGGAAAAAATATACCTCATGCCGGAGTTTTATGGCAAGGGAAATGGCCAGATACTAATGGAATATGTTGTCGAAAAAGCAGCTATTCTCGGCAGTGAAGCGGTGTGGCTGGTATGTATGGAGCATGGCCCAATATGGTCGTATGAACGGGCTGGTTTTAAGACCACAGGAACGGTTAGTTGGAACTTTGAACACCTGAAGGACACGCAGCGGGCAGGCTTGGTGATGGTGCGCAGCTTGTGAGCTAAGGGGCAAGGGGCAAAAAAAATAAACACTGGTGTTGGCTGTATGCCAAAGAAGATCAAAATCCAGAAGTAATCAACAAATCCAGATCCGTACTGCGCATTTGAAAGCGCTCGCCGATATGCGAATTGGTCAGCGAACCTTTGTAGGCATATACGCCATTGCGCAAGCCAGGATGTTGGGTAATAAGGGAGAGTATACCACCTGTTTCAGCTTTCAATAGCATAGACGTAAGAATATTACTAATGGCATCGGAGGCCGTACGGGCCACCCTGGAGGGAATGTTGGGTACACAGTAATGGATAACCCCGTGTTTGATAAAGGTAGGTTTATCGTGCGTCGTCGTTTGCGATGTGCCAAAGCAGCCGCCTTGGTCTATGCTGACATCTACAATTACGGAACCCGCTTTCATGCGCATCACCACATCTTCGGGCACGATCAGCGGACTGTTGGCATGTGCCGAGTGCATGGCGCCAATGGCCACATCCGCCGTCAACAGCTGTTCTTTCAAATGCACAGGATTCATCACAGAGGTGTGCAACTGTCGGCCAACCTGGCTTTGCAGGTGCATGAGTTTGTGCACATTGTTGTCGAAAATACGCACTTCAGCACCAAGCCCGTGCGCCGTGCGGGTAGCAAATTCTGCCACCACACCTGCCCCGAGTATGATGACCTTGGCTGGCGGCACCCCGGCAATACCCCCTAACAAGACCCCCTTTCCCCCGCGCGTAGTGGCCAGCAGCTCTGCGGCGATGAGAATGGCGCTGGTGCCGGAGATTTCGCTCATCGCATTCACGATGGGGAAATGGTCTGTCTCGTCGTCGCGGATATACTCCATGGCCAGGGCGATGACCCGCTTTTTTTGTAGCCTGACGATGTATTCCGCATCCAAGAGCGGAAGGTGAATGGGTGATATCACCACTTGCCCTGGTTGCATCAGTTCTATTTCGTCCAGGGTGGGTGGCGCTACTTTTAGCAGTACATCGGCCTTGAACACCTCCTCTGCGCTGTGGGCCAGTTGCGCTCCAACTTCCGCATATTCAAAATCACTGAAATTCGCTTTTTCGCCCGCGCCGTTTTCTACCAGCACCCGATGACCGTGTGCCGTGAGGGTTGCAACGGCATGCGGCACTAGGGCCACTCTATTTTCCTGGAGCGTTGTTTCTTTGGGTATGCCGATGAGAATGCGCTGTTGCCGGGGCAATACATCGAGGGTTTCTGGTTGGGTGCGGAGGTGTGCAAGGGTTTCCATGTGTGCGTAGTTTGTATCAGGATTAGTGGGATTTTTAGAATTGTTAAGGATTTGGAACGGTCAATCTTTGCACAAAAGTGGTGATAATATCCTGAAAGGAGCTTGGTTTTCGTATCCGGATTAGCAGGATTTTAGGATTTTTTAGGTTTGGTGCTGCTGAAGCATTGCGGAAAAAAATTGGATAAGGTGCTGAAAAACACAAGCCAAACCAAAGCACGATGCAGTGCCCACTCACAACTCATCGCTCATAACTCATCGTTTCACAAGCCTTCCCCTGGCCACTCCTTGTTTCGTCTTTACCATATAAAAATATATGCCCACAGGCCAGCCACTACCCATAACTTTTTCTTGCCAACCACCGCTGCACCAGATTTTTTCCATAAAAACTTGACGGCCAGCCACATCAAAAACCGCCCATTGCACCAGCCCGGATTCCTCTTGTGAAAAACGCAGCAAAGTGCTTTCAGAAAAGGGATTGGGTTGCGCCTGTAACCATCCTTTTACTGGCTCGAAGCTGGAGACTGTTGGCTGCAGGTGTAGCGTATCCATATACCAAACTTCGTTCCCACACATATCAGTAACGGAACAATTCAGGCGATGCGCTCCATAAGGCATGGGCGGGAGCTGAATTTTGAACCGAGCGGTGTCACCAAAGACGCTTTTCAGGACTTTAAAACGCTCGAGGGGTGCTGCATTGTCATAAATGCGCAGTTCGCCCCCTGGGCCGTTTATGTTATTGTACCATACTTGCCCATCAGGAGCAAAATTAAGGCCATTTACACTTTCTTCCACCCCGTCACCATCAAAGTCGGAATATACGCGGTAAGTTATCTCGAGATTAGTCTTGGAGCATACATCGGTCAGGTCAAGCTGAACTTCGACACTGGTTTCGGGCAAGTCGTGACTGCCATCGATGGGATTGTTCCAATAGGGTTGATTCCACAAGTCAGGGTCATTGCCTGACGTATCGGCTGCTGCAAAAGTGGTCGCGGAAAGTAAGGTTGGCGCTTCCGTTTCGGTAATCCGGATATGCTGGGTGTATTTGTATACTTTATTCGGCCCCTGCCAAAAAGTACTGAAATCGGTCGGTGCCTGATCGGTAGGCTGTATTTTACTGATGGTCGAGGTTAAAGGAGCTGATGTACCAGGCATAGAGACGATTGGGCCAGGCAAATTAAGCGGATTGGTGGCAATGGCGTACACCGTTGGGTTGGGAACATTTACAAACGGGCCAGTAACTGGTGTGGCATCTCCGATAGCGATAAACCAGTCGAGTTCGTGAATAAAGCAAGAACTTGGTATTGGTTCAACAATTTGGAAATTGTAGGTGATATTTACCTGTAACCCACTGTCGGCAACGACAATCGGTTTGTCCCAGTCATCAAAAGGCACGCAAGTCGTGAACCTGTGGTCGTCGGGAAATTGGATGCTGAAATTTTGTGCAGAAAGCGGGTTGGAATGGAGCACGAACCCGGCAAGGAGAAGAAAAGTAGCTTTAGTAGTCATGTGTTTTTCTTACAAAGATAAACCAATAACGCGATTGTGCAGTACAGTGATTAGTGATTGGTTGAATGGTGACTAGTGGTCTTGCAAGTCAGTTTCGACGGGTGAATGCTTACTGGGCAAGTGTCGTTTTCTACAAAAAATGTATCGTGGGAATTGGTTGTCCACTGTTTTACTTGGGCCCTGGGCGAGCTTTGACAACTTCAAAAAAAAGTTGTCAAAGCTGTTTGGTGGCTTGGTCTGCGGCGGAGCGAGAATTTGTCAACATTTTTTTCATGTTGACAAATTTGGGCGCATGTTCATGTCTTTTGCTCAGATAGATGGTAATTCACCCTTCGAAACTGACTTGACGGCCCACTAGTGCACATCGGTTCGGCTACGGCATAATATCCTATTACAGTACCCGGGAGGAAAGCGTTTACATGGGATGTACTCCTATCGCTTCCTTTTCTGTGCAAAGGAATGATGTGTTCAATATGAAATGCATCGTGAGAAAAATCGAAAGGAAACTTGCAGTATTCACAATATCCACTTGCCCGTTCCTGAATATAAGGAGCGTTCAATTGAGGAAATCTTACGCCTTGGCATCCTCCGATCTTGCCTTGAACTCGGCTGCTAACTGTTGAACTGGTACACCTCGAAGCTGTGCTAATTCATCCAAAAGCCAAATTTATTGACACTTTCAGATTTTGTCGGTTGCATAAATATTCTTCCGTGTAGAGGATTCCAAATTTTGAATAGCCTTACAAGAGTAAAACAATTTTACTCAATTTGAGCACCTACATTTCGGGAATAATTGTTGAGATTGTAGTCTCATCACTTATAACTCATATCTCATAACTACTCAGATAGACTGACACAACTCCACCAACACGCCATTACTCGATTTAGGGTGCAAAAACGCCACAAGTTTGTTGTCGGCACCCCGCTTAGGAACCCGGTTGATGGGGATAAAGCCTTCCCCTTCAAGGCGTTTAATTTCAGCGGCAATATCGGTAACTTCAAAAGCGATGTGGTGGATGCCTTCGCCGCGTTTTTCGATAAATTTGGCAATGGGGCTATCCGGGTCGCTGGCTTCCAGCAGTTCTATTTTGCTTTCACCGATATGGAAAAAGGAAGTAGCCACCTTTTCACTTTCAACGCTTTCTACCTTGTAGTGCGCTTCGCCGAGCAGCTTAGCAAACAGTTCGTTGCTGTCCGCCATGTTTTTTACGGCAATGCCGATGTGGTCAATTTTTAGCATAAGTACCAGGACTGAATCCTATTTCTTCGTCACAACGATGTTTTTAACCCCTGTCAGCTGCTGTAGCGTTGCCTTCTTTTCAGCAATTTCCGATTCCTTGGTATAGTAGAACTGAATGCCCACCTGATAGCCTCCTTTTTTCAGGGTATACACGTCGAAACCTTCTTCCTTGAGTAAATCAGAGAGTTTATCTGCATTTTCTTTTTTAGAAAGTGTCGCGACAACCAGAATGCAGGATCGGGAATTTGTCACTTGTTCGCGCACCGCCTGTCGGCGTTCTTCAGCCAGCTCCGCTGGTGTTTTTTCAACAACGGCAGGCTTGGGGGCTACTTTAACTACCTTGGCTGGCGTATCGGGATTTATCGTTACCACCTCTTCCACATCCTCAGGCCTGGCACTTTCCTGCTGCTTTTTGTGCTGCCAATACCAAATGGCCGCCGACAGAGACGCTAAAAAAAGCACAATAGCCAAGGCGGTACCAACGGGAGATTTTTTGCTGCGCACTGGAGCATACGTTGATTCCGGCATTGGTGGTGGCGTGATGGCAGCAGGTTGTGCTGTTGTTTTGGGCGGTGGATTGCTGCCAGGGATAGCCGTGGCAGGGTCTGCGCCTACCTCCCGGGCCCGGGCGATGGGTGAAAATTGCAGTGGCGGAAGGCCATAAGACGCAGCGTTAAAATTGGTCGCATCGGGCAGAAACTGTATCTTTTGTACATAGTTCTTGTACAACCGACCCACACCAGGCAAGGTGACGATTTCGCGCTGATTCAATAAACTTTGCATCTTTTCAACAAATTCATCCACCACCCGCTGCGCATCTTCGGTGCTGATGCCGTGGGTAAGGGTGATGTCGCTGATGAGGATGCCGTCATCAATGGTTAGGTTTTCGCTAAAAGAAAGCGTTTTTGAGGGTGAACTGACAGTGCCTCCAACATAGTCGGCCGTAGCAGGGGTACGCGTAGCTGTAAACCCACCAAAACCCGGAATGACCAGGGCTTCGTGCAGGAAAAGCAATTTTTCGATGTGCGATGGGATATCTATTTGCATAATGCCTGAGGTTGATTGGAGAATCGGTAGATGCATGTTTTGGCAACCACAAGACAGGCTTTTGTAATCGGATTAAAACTTATAGAGAGATTGCTGGGGCAAAAATACATTTTTCGCATCGGAGCGACGATATAATGATTCATGAAACTGCAATCTGTGTGCCATATTCATATTTTATGAAAATCCAATGGTGGGTTTGGTGTGAAAAACACAATAAGCCATGTAAATTTGGGCCGATCAAACTTGCAAGCATACATCCATGAGTGAAGTCGAGAGTTTCTTTAAGTCGGCCTTTTCGGTCGATAATGTTATTTTCGGGTTCGATGGGGGAGATTTAAACATCTTGCTCATCCAACGCGGTGCAGCGCCGTATAAAGGCAAATGGGCGCTCCCAGGTGATCTTGTGTATCCCAATGAAGACCTGGACACTGCCGCAGAACGGGTGTTGGAACAACTCACCGGCCTTCGCGATGTATACCTGGAACAAGTAAAAACTTTCGGCTCCGTCAACCGTCACCCCTTGGGCAGGGTCATCACCATCGCCTATTTTTCGCTGATAAAAATCAGCAACTATACGGTTAACCCGGCATCTTTCGCCCAATCGGCCCAATGGCACCGGCTTGCTGATGTCAAAGACCTGGCTTTTGACCATGATGAAATTTTGCAAAGTTGCCTGCGCCGCCTAAAACGAAAAGTGCGCACAGCACCGCTTGGGTTCGAATTGCTGCCGCCAAAATTCACCCTCTCTGAACTACAACAACTATACGATTCGGTACTCGACCTCCCAAAAAGGCTCGACAAACGCAATTTCAGAAAAAAAATCCTCTCTATGGGCTTCCTAGTAGAGTGCCCCGAAGTCCAAGAAGGCGTCGCGCACCGCCCTGCCAAACTATACACCTTTGATCACGAAAAATATGCGCAGTTTTTGAATGAGGGGTACGTGTTTGATATCTAAGGTTTCAGGTTTCAAGGTTTCAGGTTTCAGGGTTACGCGGTTTGTTCGTGGCTTTGAAACTCAATTTCAAAATTAACAACAGATCGCGTAAACCTGAAACCTTGAAACCAGGAACCTACTTTAGAATAATTTTTGCCGTTTCCCGCGCCGTTCCTGATATCGCCTCTATGAAATAAATGCCCGAAGGCCAGGATTTCAGGTCGATGTAACTCAGCCCGCTGTCGATCGTGGAAGTTGCTATTTGTTGGCCCAAGCCATTGTAGGCACGCCAGGAGCCGCTTTTGCCAGGCCACTCGATTTTTGCCCAGTCCGTTGCTGGATTAGGGCTGATTTTTAGGGGATAGTTTTGGGGATCAGGGTTGTTGACCGTATTGGTGGTGCAGTTGACCAATGTAGTTCTGAACATGCTGATGCCGCCGCGATAGTTGCCCACGGCCATTTCAAGGATTCCATCATTGTCGAGATCGGCTAAAGCCGGGTGGCTGCGGTTGCCTACATCAATATTGCCCCATTTCAGGTCGGTAGCGAAAAAGGTGTCTACCAGGTTTTGGGCAATAAAATACGCCTCCAAGTGACCACCTTGTGTGCCCACTACGAGGATGGGGCCATCAGGGGTCGGGACAATCACGGGTGCACAATAGCCCGCAAAATCTACGGGTGTTTTAGTGTCTATTTGGCCAACTCGGCCAATTTCGGGAACAGCTGAATAGACAGGATTGGTGGCAGTTCCATTGTTTTTGAAAAAATTGACAAATCCGCTTCTTTCACCAACCACCAAATCCATCAGCCCATCTTGGTTCAGGTCGTACACAAATGGTGTGGACACCGAACCGACCACATCCATGAGCACCCACATCACATTGAAATCGCGGGACAAATTCATGGATTCACCTGGTCCTGCGCTGTTGCGGTAACAATACACCCCCCCAATATTACTGCCCACAATGACATCCAGTGCGCCATCGCTGTCAATATCACCGAAAGTAGGCGAAAAATCATAGTCATTTGGGGCGAACTCCGACATGCCGAGCCAATCACTATCAGCCAGCATAAACTGCGGACTTGTTGGAGAGCCCGTATTCAAGAAAAGGTAGAGTCGGGAATTGGTGGCCACGCCGGGCGTATAGAACCCGTAATTGCCCACAACTAAATCGATCAGGCCATCGCCGTTGACGTCCGCAAAAGCCGGATGCGACACAGTACCGAGGTCGATCATATCTTTGGTAAACAGGCTCTTTTCCTGCAGCTCAAAATGGTGGTTGGTAGAGGCCGTGTTTTCGTAAAACCACACATTTTTTCTATCTTCACTGATGGTAGGATTGTTGGGACAAACCACCATGTCATTTTTCCCGTCATTGTTCATATCCAAATAAAATGTCGCGGGGTACACGTTCAAATCTATGGGTGTATCGTAGGATGGAAAATCAATTTGCTGGCTTGTCATCCAGGCTTTGGTTTTGCTACCGCCATTTTCCAGATAATTTATGCAGGAAAACGAGATGTCTCCCAACAATACTTCTTTGTCGCCATCACCATCCTGGTCGAAGGTGGTCACGGTAGATCCTGGATGCAGATTCCGGTCATCAGCGATACCGCCGAAACAAGGCGCGCAGCAATCAGGGGTTGACGCCAAATCGGAGTAGCATTGTTGGATACCACTTTCGTAAAAGCCGCCCCAGCATTGGGTGGTGAGCTTGAAGCGCATGTTATCCAGCCCTAAGCCCAACTCCACTGATTGATTGTCGAGCAGCCATACATGCCCGCCCGCAGAAGCTTCAAAAGTGACAATATCAAGGTCGCCGTCGCCATCAATGTCGTCTATGGCGGGGATATCACCTTTGTTTATCGGCAGGTTGTTCCAAAAGTTGCCATCAGGATAATACACATACAGCGGATCGCAAATCGTACAGCCCGGTTGCTGAAACAAGTAGGTCGTGAATTTCAAGGTATTACCGTCATAATATCCTTTATAAACCTGAATTTCTTGTCGGCCCTGCGCGATCGAAGCGGTGAAAATATCGGCAGCACCATCCTTGTTGAAATCGCGCATCATGACATAATCCACCAATTCCGGAAAAAAGCAAGCGTATTCCGGCGCATAGGTGTAGTCCACCATATTGGGTGTGCCGTTGTTTAAAAAGGTTTGCAAGCTATTGCCCGCCCGGTCGAACACCACCATATCTTGTATGCCATCATTGTTGAGGTCGGCTGCGGTGAATTGTGGCGCGTTCAAGCCACCAACAAATGGAAATTTCAAGTCATCCCCATTCACCTTTACCGGGTAAACCAGATGCTCAAACATTTGAATTTGAGCTGTAATCGTGTTAGAAAAAAGTCCCAGTGTGAGGGCAAAAGCCCAAAGAATACGCTTCATGGTTGCTGTGTTTTTGTTGCGGAAAGGGGACAAAGCTACGGCTGAATTTGGGAGCGTGGGTGGGTGAATGCGGGGAGGGTCTGGTATTGGCGAAAAATAAATGCCCCCTACCCCCAATGTCCATTCATGTCAAAATCAAACTTTTCCTGACAAGAGCCAAGCATTGCCGCGTACTTTGCCCCATATTCATATCCCCATGCGATTTATTCTACTGCTTTTTTTCTGCTGCTGCTGCCAAATTAGTTTCGCCCAAAACTGCACTTTCGATTTCAGCAACGAAGGCTGGTTTGCCGATGGCGATGCCGTGAACGGCGCTGCGGTGTGGCAATCTTCCGGCGGCAATCCGGGCGGCTACATCAAAACCGTGGATGCCTCCACGGGTGGCACTTGGTATTTTGTCGGGGGCGATAAGTTCAAAGGCATTAAATGCGATGCTTATGGGCGTTTTTTGCGCTACGACCAGTACGCCAGCAACAACTCCAACCCCAGCGCCAACCGCCCGGATGTGGAAATAAAAGGCGGTGGCCTTACCCTGGTTTTCGACAATCCGGTGCTGCCCGGTGCCACTTGGACCCACTACGACATCCTGCTGCGGGAAGATGCTGGTTGGCGCTTGAATACGCTGAATGGGGCCACGCCAACAGCTGCCGAATTCAAACAAGCACTCGCCAATGTGACCAGTCTGCGCATCCGCGGGGAATATTACTCTTTTGCCGACGATTTTGGAGGCCTCGACAATGTCGTGTTAGAAAGTAGCTTTGCGTTTTCTTTTGACCTGGATGGCGACGATAGTTCGGGCGCCACCAGTGGTAATTTCCAAACCACTCCGAGCTGCATCCCGGCGAGCCATATTGTGGATACAGACATGATACTCACCACCGAAGCCCGCATTGATTCCATCCTGGTGCGCATCATCAACGGCTCGGTGTTGGAGAAGCTGCAATTGCTTACCCCCTCGGGCAACATACTGGTGTTCCAACCCAGTTCCGGGATGCTACGTCTGATCAACAACGGCAACGCAAGCCCGGCCGATTTTATCGCCTTGCTCAAGCTGATCCAGTATATCGACACCAGCCCCGATCCCGTTTCGGGCACGCGGCTTGTACAAATCCAGGTGTTTACCGATTGTGCTGCCGTAGGAGCAACGCACCGGGCTTTTTTACCCTTTGTGGTACAACCCAATGCGGGCTTGAAAGGCGACACCGTGCTTTGTCACGGCAGCGGGCTTATGGATTTGCGGGCGGTGTTGCGCGACGACCCAGATGCCAATGGCTACTGGGAGCCCGCACTGCATTCGGGCAACAATTTTTTTGATCCGACCATCGACAGCGCCGGTACCTACACGTACATCGTACCGGAAGCCGAACCCTGTATTGGAGACACGTCTTTCGTCATGGTTAAAATCCACTACCCTTTTCAATTGCGCCCCGATACGACGATCTGTTACGATAAAACCTTGCTCATCGAAACACCACGCGGCCTGGTGGATTGGGTATGGAGCGATGGCAGTAAAAAGCTCAATTTGCCTGTCACGGAAGCTGGCACCTACACCTTATTTGGAGAAACGGGCTTTTGCAGCTTCAGCGATAGCGTTGCCGTCAGTTTTCACACCTGCATCGAGTGCCCCCCTTACCCCCCCAATGTGTTCTCGCCCAACGATGATGGCATCAACGATGAGTGGCATGTTTTCCTGCATTGCCGCTGGACTACCTACCACCTGGAAGTGTACGATCGCTGGGGCAGTCTGGTATTCGCAGCCGACGACCCAGAAAGCACCTGGGATGGCCGAATACGGGGCAAAGATGCCGAAGCTGGGGTGTACGTGTGGCGTATGGTTTGGACGGGAGAACTGTTTGGGGTGCCGAAGAGTTGGCGTTTTGAGGGGGATGTTACGCTTTTGAAATAAGGGTTCAAGATTTCATGGGTACGCTGTCCAGCCCCCCTCCAAAGCAGCACTTTGACGGTCAGCCCAAGCTGTTCGACGCGTACTCGAAAGGCTCCGACTTCACCTGACTTACCGTTCTCATAAGACTTCATCCCATGAACCAAACCACGTTGATGGCCATAATCACAATCGTCAATACATCTCTGACAACTTGAAACGTTGACCCTGGCCGCGACGCGGATCAGACAACGCTGCAAAAAATCGAACTATTTCATATTGCACAACGCGCCAATTTTTTGTCAGAAAACTATTTTTTTAGAACCAATGCACCTGCTTAGGAGGGGGCAGGGGGGAGGTTCTATCCAAACGCGTTCAGTCCCGTCACATCATGCCCCGTAATCAGCAAGTGGATGTCATGGGTACCTTCATAGGTCAGCACGGTTTCCAGGTTCATCATGTGGCGCATGATCGGGTATTCATTCGTGATTCCCATGCCGCCGTGAATCTGCCGGGCTTCACGGGCGATATTCAGGGCTGTAATGCAGCTATTGCGCTTGGCCATACTCACTTGAGCAGGGGTCATTTTACCTTCATTGGCCAAAGTGCCAAGTCTCCACACCATGAGTTGGGCCTTGGTAATTTCGGTGATCATTTCAGCTAACTTCTTCTGCGTCAATTGGAAACCGCCGATCGGCTTGCCAAATTGCTCGCGCTCTAAGGAATAGCGCAGGGCTGAATCGTAGCAATCAAGTGCTGCGCCAATAGCGCCCCAGGCGATGCCGTAACGCGCTTTTGTCAGGCAGGTCAAAGGGCCTTTCATGCCCACAACGCCGGGCAATACGTTTTTCTTCGGTACGCGTACGTCTTCAAATACCAACTCGCCCGTGATGCTGGCGCGGAGGCTCCATTTGCCGTGTATCTCAGGGGCTGTAAAACCTTTCATGCCTTTTTCAACGATCAAACCGATCACTTTTCCGTCTTCTCTTTTGGCCCACACCACGGCGATATCAGCAACGGGTGAATTGGTGATCCACATTTTAGCGCCGTTCAGGATGTAGCTATCGCCGTCATCTTTCACGTTGGTAATCATACTGCCAGGGTCGGAACCCGAATCTGGCTCGGTAAGGCCGAAGCAACCGATCAATTCACCGCTGGCCAATTTTGGCAGGTAGTGTTTTCTATGCTCTTCGGACCCGAATTTGTAAATTGGGTACATAACCAGTGACCCTTGAACAGAGGCCATGGAGCGAATACCGGAGTCGCCACGCTCAAGTTCTTGCATGATGATACCGTAAGCGATTTCATCCATGCCCCCGCAGCCATATTCCGCGGGCAAAGAAGGGCCAAAAGCACCAATTTCCGCCAACCCTTTAAACAGGTGGGTAGGACATTGAGCGCGATTGGAATAGTCTTCAATGATCGGGCTAACTTCAGATTTTACCCATTGGCGCACCGCATCGCGTGCCAATAAATGCTCTGATGTAAGTAAATCATCAACACCATAATAGTCGTGGTGCTGGTAGCGGTCTTCGCGCATGCTGCGTTTTGCCTGTTGAGGATTGTTATCTGTGCCGTTAGGTTGCATAATTTTATGTCGAAAAATGGTTAGTAAAGCTTGTGCAAAAGTAAACAAAGATTATCTTCGCACGATTTCATTTTATTAAAAACACCGTTTTTGTCAAAATATAATTTCAAATTTCGTTAATTTTTATCAAAAAAACAAATTTGATTTGGATTAAATCCATTTTTAGTGTATTGTGGCTGAATTACCAATCCCAACCTTCGAGGCCAGTTAATGGTGCCGATTTAACACTCATCTTGGTAGCAATTCGCTGTTTTTGTCGTTCCACGACGAGTCGCGCCAATCCAATATTGGCTGGCTCCGGAGCTTCGACACGCATAACCGGGTGAATTTTTTCCTCCAAAACATCTAATCGATAGAGTAAACTCATCAATTGTTCTGGCTGGCGTTCCAACAATTCGCCAATCCGTTTTGCCAGCATTTGAATTAAAACTTCTTCATTACCAAAATTATCGGCCTCTGGGAGGTCGAAAGTAATATTTACCAGTGAGGCTGTTTGCTTAATTAACTGATCTTCTTCCATATTGGCCGCAAAGGTAGGGTCATTTGAAAGATTGTTCGCTGTTGCTCCGTACTTTTGCAGACAATTAAATTGAAAAGTTCCTATATGAAACAATCCACCATACAAAAACCGATTTCCGTACACGGCGTGGGCCTGCATACAGGAAAAGCTGTAACCCTAACCTTTAAGCCCGCGGAGGCCAACCACGGCTATCGTTTCCAAAGGGTCGACTTACCCGAGCAGCCCATCATTCCTGCGGATGTCAAGTTGGTTATTTCCACCAATCGCGGCACCACTATTAAAACTGGCGATGCTCAAGTCTCTACCATAGAACACGTGCTTTCGGCGTTGACTGGTCTGGGTATCGACAATGTTTTATTGGAAATAGATGGGCCGGAAATGCCGATCATGGACGGAACCTCCATGCCCTTTGTAAAAGCGCTTCAAGAGGCTGGGGTAGCGGAGCTGGATGCAGAACGCGATTACTACGTAGTTACGGAACCCATTTCTTATAAAGACGAAGTAACTGGAACGGAGATATTAGCCTTGCCTTCTGATCATTTTGAAGCAACGGTTATGATCGACTTCAATTCATCTGTTTTGGGTCAGCAATTTGCATCCTTGCAAAACATGGAGGATTATGTAAAAGAAATTGCGCCTTGTCGCACTTTTGTTTTTATCCATGAATTGGAAAAATTATTGGATATGGGCCTAATAAAAGGCGGTGATATGGATAATGCCATCGTAATTGCCGATCGGCGCATGGAGCAGGAAGACCTGGACAATCTGGCAAAAAAAATGGGCAAGCCTGGCATCAAAGTAGATGCGGAGGGCGTATTGAATACCGTGAAGCTTCATTTTCAGAACGAACCAGCCAGGCACAAGTTATTGGATGTAATAGGAGATTTAGCTTTGATTGGCAAGCCTATTCTCGGAAAAATTGTTGCCACCAAACCAGGGCATACAGCGAACATAGAATTTGCCAAAATTTTAAAAAAGTCGCTGCTTGAAAAACGGCGTTTGATGGGCGTGCCAAAGTACGATCCAGAAAAAGAACCCATTATGGATGTAAATGCGGTCATGCAGTTGCTTCCGCACCGTTACCCTTTTCTGATGGTAGATAAGATTATTGAGATCAGCGATACCCATGTAGTCGGCGTGAAAAACATCACAATAAACGAAAACTTTTTTCAGGGCCATTTCCCATCCAATCCCGTGTTTCCGGGTGTCTTACAAATTGAGGCGCTGGCACAAACGGGTGGAATCCTTGCGCTCAACAATGTTCCTGATAAGGGAAATTGGGACACCTATTTCTTGAAAATCGACAACACGAAATTTAAAGCGAAAGTTGTTCCTGGTGATACGCTCATTTTGAAAATGGAATTGATTGACCCAATCCGCCGTGGTATTGTACACATGCAAGGCACGGCTTATGTTGGGAATAAGATTGTTTCTGAGGGAGAATTGACAGCACAAGTAGTTCGGCGTGTCAAAGAAACACCAGCGGATACAGGTAAAACATCAAATGAGTAATGTTCAAAACCGTCGCAGCAATTATGGCCACATAGTTGCTTGATTTTGCTACGACGCAACATTTCTGCAATGAATTATTCAAACGGTTTGCGTGACATACACGCAAAGGCTCAAATAGGCAAAAACGTAAGCATCGGCTCCTTTACGACAATCGAAGAGGACGTGGTGATTGGTGACGGCTGCCATATCGGATCCAATGTGCACATTTTTAATGGTGCACGTATTGGGCAAGAGTGTCGGATTTATCCTGGTGCCTCGATCAGTGCCCCTCCCCAAACCAAATATTTTTTGGACGAACCCGCATTGTTGGAAATTGGCAACGGCACCACCATACGAGAGTGCTGCACTATAAACCGCGGAAATCTAAAATTCGGAGGCAGCACCATTATCGGTGAAAACTGTTTGCTGATGGCCTACGTGCATGTTGCACATGATTGCATCATTGGCCACGACAGTATTTTGGCCAACAACGTCACGCTTGCCGGGCATATTTATGTCGGTGAATGGGCAACACTTGGCGGCATGGTCGCGGTACATCAGTTTGTACGGATAGGGGAGCAGACAATGATTGGCGGTGGTTCCTTGGTAAGAAAAGATGTGCCACCTTTTGTCACCGCCGCGCGCGAGCCACTGTCATACGCTGGTATCAACACCATCGGTTTGAAGCGTCGCGGGTTCGCTCAGGATGAAATGCACCAAATCGAAGATATATACAGGGTTCTTTTTGTCCAAGGCTACAGTGTCAATAAGGCTTTGAAAATTATCGAAAAGGAATTGCCTTCAACGATATACCGTGATCAAATTGCCACATTTGTCCGGGAAGCAAAACGCGGCCTGATGAAAGGCTTCCGCACGACAAGCGCATGAACATAACACTTCAAAACTTAGGAAAGCGCTACCGCCTGGAATGGGTGTTTCGAGGAATAGATTTCCAGTTTGAACAAGGAGGCCGTTATGCGATTTTGGGGTCGAATGGTTCCGGGAAGTCCACCTTGATGAAAGTGCTTTCTGGCCACTTGAGTCCGTCAAAAGGTAGTATCACCTTCGATCATAAAGGCAAAAAAATAGCGGCAGAAGTTGTGTACAAACAAGTCGGATATGCCGCTCCGTATATAGATTTGATTGAAGAACTTACCCTCGAAGAAGCCATTGCTTTTCATACGAAAATCAAACCCTTGTTACCTGGCCTCAACACAGCGCGGGTTTTAGACTTGCTTTCTCTCTCTCGGGCAAAACGAAAGGAAATTAGACACTTCTCTTCCGGCATGAAACAGCGTTTAAAATTGGCACTCGCCGTTTGTTCCGACACTTCAATGCTGCTACTTGACGAACCTTCAACCAATCTTGATCAACAAGGAATAGAGTGGTACAAAGGTTTGGTGCAAGAATTTGCGGCTGATCGTTTGACTATTATTGCTTCCAACGACCCCCACGATGTTGCGTTTTGTACGGAGCATTTGAATGTGTTGGATTATAAAGGTTAGTACCCTGTTTCGCGAAAATGTAGCATTTTACACGGTGGCAAATCGAACTTTGGGCGCAAACCGGGTTTTAGGGAGGGGGTCAAACGTACAAAATAATATAAACCCCCCCCGGTTAATTGAT
>JBBRWA010000009.1:0-42847 GCA_038246345.1 Chitinophagales bacterium | reverse complement strand
TGTAGCTGCAAACCGTTAGTGGTAACTCTATGACGACACTGCAACCATCAAAAAGATGACAATGAAATTAAACATACTTATATTTCTGACCAGTTTAACTCTATTGACATCATGCTTTCCAGCCATACACTTTTAGTTGAGTAGAAAGTTGCCAAAGTTCTTTGAAAGTTTGAGAAAAAGATAGGAGGTGTAAATTTGTGTTTTCGACGCAAAAACTTCACCTCCTGTAGGCAAAAGCCTTTACAAAGATATGCTTTCCATGTTTAAGAAAGCGAGCACAATAGAGCCGAGCGGCAACCACCTTCGCCGCCTTCAAGTCCTGGCTGGCATGATCTGCTCCTGCATGAGGACAAAAAGCAGCAGTTTGGAAGGGCTGAGCCAAAAAAAGAGCGCAACTGCCAAGCAGAGCGAGAGCCATGTTAAACAAACAAAGCGGTGGCTTTCGAGCAAATGGACGGATTGGGATGCCTTTTTTGCGCCGATTGCCAGCAAAATGCTGTTGGGCCTTTCCAAGAAGGGCGAGTTGATCTTGGTAATCGACGGCAGCCAAACGGCGGGGGACTGTGTGACGTTGATGCTTTCGGTGATATGGCGGGGGTATGTCATCCCATTGGCATGGCTCTCAAGAAAGGTCGGCAAAGGCCATTTTCCAGAGGAAATGCACGTTGACCTGGTGGTCTTGGCCCAAACAATAATGCCCCCCGGCTGCCGTGCGGTGCTTTTGGGCGACGGGGAGTTCGACGGCCTCAAGCTCCGCCGGGCCTGCAAAAGCTTCAAATGGGAGTTCGTGCTCCGCACTTCGGTCGACCGAAAAGTCGATTGCGTCGGGGATCTGGCCCAATTGGGGTCGCTCAGCCCGCCCCCAGGCTCAGAAATCGTCTTTTTGGAAGATGCCTGCGACGGCGACAATGCTACATATTGGCTCGGAAAAGGGCACAAAGACCCGATCCCGCTGTTGACAAACATGGATTTGGGCGAAATGGCCTGTCACTATTACCGCAAACGGTTCAAGATCGAAACCTTGTTCAAGCAGTTGAAATCCGCGGGGTTCCGCTTGCACAAGTCCAAGGTCGAAGGGACCCATAGGGTCAAAAACCTGCTCATTGTCGTCGCTTTTGCCTTCATCTTCACCTTTTGTATGGGTATTTTGTTGAAAAACGAGCCCCCCGCAACTATTGCCAAGTTTGCCCGCAAGGACAGGCTTGACCTGATGCGCCCCATCACGTTGGCCCAAAAGTGCATTTCAAGGGCAATCAAAATCGCCAAACTAATTTTCTCAAACTTTTCAAAGAACTGGGAGATGATTTTCACCTAACTAAAAGTGTACGGCTGGAAAATTGGCGGACTAAAGAAATGGAAACTTGCGACAGAAATAAAAACAACGAACCGCTAATCGAGTAGCCTGCCCCACCATGAAAAACATGGCAGGGAGAGGCGCTCACACCACTGTATCCCGACTTTATCGGGACAGGCAGTACGGTTCTCGTATACAGCGGTTCATTAAACATCGGACTTACTTTCTCGTAATAATCATTCATACACGCACAACCCCGTTTTCCTAGTCGCTCCAGCGTGATGGTAGTTGTCAAAATCGGACTTTGGGCAATTGTCTGAGGTTTTAGACCTACGAGGTTTAAGGCTGGCGTTACTACAAATCCTTCCGCCTAAAAACCCTTACCGCCAACCAAATCGGCACCACCACCCAAACCAACAACACCAGCACCGCAAACGCGATGCCCAGCCCCGTCCCCAGCAACTCCTGAAACAAAGCTCCCGTGTAGCCCATCAGCGCAGAAATATCCATTTGCAACAATACCACCACGCGGGCCAAGTCAATTGGATTCAAGGCTACCATAGCCAACATGGCTTTTTCCAATGGGTAGTCCGCAAAGGCGAACATGAGAAAAAGCACGATCGCATCGTACAGCAGGGCGAAGAAAAACCAGAGCAACAGCACCACGCCGATGCCTTTGGCCTTGTCGCGGGTAAGCACCGAGGCCAGCAAGGCAATGGAGACGAACACGACGGACAAACCCGCCGCTGCAATGACCAACGATAAGCCCGTAGCCGTTGGGGAAAATACTGCAATGGGTATACCTAAGCCCACAAATACGGCTAATACCATCGCTGTAGCGAGCCCCCAAAACTCGCTCCACACGATCAAGCTGCGCCGGATGGGCTGCGCTGCAAGCAATTCAATAAACTCGTAAGAATTGTAAAAATGGATGGTTGAAAACACAATGCTCACCATCGGTGTGACAATCAGTACAATGTTCAATAAGCCAACCAAGCCCTTGGTAGGTTCGTTGCTGAGGTTGAACAAGCCAAACGATACGGCAACCAGAAACAGCGTATAGCCAATCAGTATCCGATTTTGGAGGATATCCAACAAAACGTATTTAATAATGCGCAGCATAAGCTTAGTTTTGTTGCATCACTTTGGCCAGCGCGCGATTCAGTCTTTGCTCGCCGGTTTGTGATTTCAAGTCATCAATTGTTTGGTAAAACTGCACTTTCCCTTCGATGATATAAATCACATCGGTCGTCAGTTCCTCCAGGTCGCTGAGTATGTGGGAAGTTACCAGTACCAGCTTGCCTTTTGCTTTTTCAGCCAATACTTTTTCTTTCAAAATTTCAGAAGAAACAGGATCCAGGCCTGCAGTAGGCTCGTCAAGAATTAATACTTGTGGATCGAAGAAAAATGCCAGGCAGGCGCTCACTTTTTGGCGGGTGCCGCCCGAGAGTGTGCGCATGGTTTTATTGGAAAACTTATCCACTTCAAAGGCTTTCATCAAATCTTCATCCAAACGGGTGTAGGTGCCCTCGCGGATTTCTTTAACCATATCAAAAACCTGGGCTACCCGCATGTTATCGGGGTAGCGGCCTATTTGAGGCATGTATCCAAGGTGCCGGCGGTAGTCCCAGGTGCCTGCAATGGAGTTGCCATTAAGCGTCATGGTGCCATTGTCGGGAATGACCAGGCCGAGCAAACATTTTAGGAAAGTAGTCTTTCCCGATCCATTGGGCCCTACCAGGGAGATTGCCTGGCCCGCGTCCATGCGTACACTGACGTTGTCGAGGACTTTGAGTTTGCCGAAGGATTTACAGAGGTGTGTTGTTTCGAGCATAATTCACCGGGCGATGCCCATGTTAATAATTCTGCCCCTTCAGGGCAATAGGATTAAGACCTCGTAGGTATTGGGGAGCTAGCGTAGGTACTCCTCTTCGAATTGGCAGGCATCAACTTTTAATTATATTGAAAACCAATCAGTTGTGTCATTCTGAGCATAGCGAGGAAACTGGGTTAGGATGTAGAATCAGGTTCCTCGCTACGCTCGGAATGACACAACCGATGGCTTTCAAGATGGCATAAAATAGGAACAACTGCTTTGCCAATTGCCTCTAGCTGGATTTTGACTTGTGCACATGCACTAGGCTTAAAGTACTTGCTTATTTCGGCAACAGCACGCCATCAATCACATGTATAATGCCATTTGATGCAGGTATTGTTGCGATAATATTCGCGCCATTCACCGTGATTTTTCCGTCTTTGTTGCCGATGGTGACGCCGCCACCGTTTGCCATGGAAAGAATTTTACCATCTTCCAACATATCAGGTTTGAACACGGCAAGTGCTACGTGGTATTGCAGAATGTCAGCTAATGCATCCTTTTTGTCAGGCTTCAAAAGCCCCTCAACGGTACCAGCAGGGAGCAAATTAAAGGCGGCATTCGTCGGTGCGAAAACCGTGAATGGGCCTGCGTTGGAAAGTGCATTTACCAGGTCAGCAGCGGTAACTGCCGCGACAAGCGTGGTATGATCAGGGCTGCCTGCTGCTACTTTTACAATGTCTTTTTGGGAATCATTGTCTTGAACAGCTGATTGGCCACCACCAGGAGCAGCTGCTGTGGTTGTAGCAGTGCCGCCTTGGCTTGGGGCAGAATTGGTGCAATTTGTCAGACCAAAAACGGTCAAAATGCTGAGGAAAAGGATGCTTAAGTTTTTCATTTTAAGATGATTGTGCAGTAAAAAGTTGTATTTTTTAGTTATTCAGGTAAGCACTAGTGGTTTCATAGCAGGTTTTTCATCCATCAATTGCTCTGGTGTGAGCGAGGGAATAATCTTTTCCGCTTTGTCCATGAGGTACACCATAAAACTGCGCATGAGCATGAGGCCGTAAGGCATTTTCTCTACGACCACGGCGTATAAACTCACTGGGCGGAAAGGCACATCCCCTACCCCATCGCGGTTGAGGTCGTAGCCTTCATAGCGATCCCAATAATTGCTGTCGAAGGTGTTCAACACCAGGTGGCCGTTGGTAGAAACGTCGAAGGAGTTGCCAAAAAAGTTGTTTTGACGGATCACATTGGCATCGCAACTGGCCTGAACACGCAATGCCCAGCCATTTTCCCGGAACACGTTTTGCTCCAAGGTAATACGGCTTGCCCCTTCCATATACACCGCAGCGGAGTTGTGCTCGAAGGTGTTTTTCCAGATATGGCTGTCGGAAATATCCTTGAGCAGTAATCCGTATGCGGCACTTCCCCAGTTGTATCCGAACACGTTTTCGGTCATTTGTACCTTCCGGGAATACATCACCGCCACACCCGCGCCATTTTCCTGGAAGCGGTTGTGGTGGTAAAAATCGCTGTGGGAAAACATGAAATGCAGGCCATAGCGCAAATTGCGCTCACTGGTATTGTTCCTGATCTCTGAATCGGTGACAAACTCAAAATAAATACCGTCGCGTTGTCCGGTCAGGTAATTGTCTTCAATAAGCGCCCTGGAACAGTTCCACAGGTGAACACCATTGCCACAGTTTTGCTCTTCTTTTAGGATACCCTGGACATCGTTGCCGCTTACCCGGCAATCATGCGTGTCGGAGAGGTAAATTCCAAAATTGCAATCGCGCAAGCGGTTTTGTTCTATGGTCACAAAACTTGCGGAAAGCACTTTGATCCCCGCCAGGTCAATGGTACTGAGCTGGCCGCTGTTCCGAATCTCAAAGCCTCGGATGGTAACGTTAGATGCCGTAATCGTGATGATCTCGTATTGATGTTGCCCATCGAGCACCGGGTAGTTGATGCCGATGAGTGTCAGTGGTTTCGTTACTTCCAAATTTCCTTCAGCGTAATGTCCTTCAAAAACATACACCGTGTCGCCAGCCCGGGCTTGCGCCAAAGCTGAACCAATGGTCGAAAATACCTGGTTCACGCCAACATTGTAGGTGGTAGCCGTTACTCTTGTTGCCAAACCAAGCAATAGGAAAATATGAAAGTGTAGGTATCTCATTTTCAGTAATTCAAAAACAATTAGGCAGTTTACTATTGACCCAAACACGCGTCAATTGTCAAATTATCACATTCCCTAATTATCACATTAAAATAGCTTTTTCACTTCCTCCCAATTCATCTCTTTCCCGCCGCCGATTTCAGCCTTCACGGCATTGCGATCTTGCAGGGTTGAGAAAGCAGCGACATCGCCACGCATAGGGCTTTTTATGGCATCATTTTGCAAGAAAAACGCCTTCTGTACATCCACAAATGCACCTGTGTTTTTGAAATCAACGCTTACTATTTGACCAATGTCCTTTTCGGCAACAGTACCAGCCTTCAAGTAACCTGTCAGACAGTTGAGGTCGTCGAAAATAAAAATCTTCCCTTTTTGTGTTACGATTTCCGCGCCGAAGCGTTTGTCGGTCAAGGTCATTTTGCATGCGGTACAGCCATCCTTTCCATAACGAATTGGTACTGGGCCCGACGAACATCCCAAAAAAGTAATGACTGTCAATAGCGCCATTACCAGCACGCCCTTGCTTTTACCTGCAATTGACTTTTTCTTCTTGCCTTTGAAATACTCCCACCACCAAAGTGCGGTTGCCATACCACAAACCGCAATTAGCACCCATGCCCCTGTATCGGGGCCTGAAAAAGCGGTGAAATTGAGCAGGTTTTTATATCCTATCAAGGGCGGCTGATATGACATGCCTTCCACTTTGATCGCTGCGCTTGGGTCAAGATGGTGACCATAATCGTATCCCCAACGCCAAAAATCCCAGAGGGCTGCCACAGCATACATATATGAGATCAACGTAAAGGAGAACAACATCCGCACACTACCAAAGATGGCAGCAGCAAGCCCAACAGCCATTAAAATACCCAACAGAATACCGATGAACCCGAATTCCGGGAACATCTCGACGCTGATATGCTTCATGCCAATGTAGTGGTTAAGGCCATTGATGATGTCGATATTGCCACTGAGTGTGTTGTGCCAGATTTTCATGGTCAACCCTTCCGGGTATTGTGGTGCCCAAAGCATGATTTGCCAAAGGGGTACAAAGTAGGTGATGACCAGTAAGAGCGAGCCTATAGCCAGCAATATGCGAGTCGTTTTGCTAAGTGTCATTTTTATCAGATTGTAGGAGAAGGGTATAACATGGGTCACCCCTTAAATAAGGGATGACTCATGTTTGCAATCCTTCGAAATTATTTCGCAGTTCCAGTAGGCTCTATCTTGTTGTTAGTGCCAAATTTCAAAGGCACGTTGGAGCCGCGTGGCGATACGCGGACATATCCCTGCATCTCCTGGTGCAGCGCCGAACAGAAGTCGGTGCAATAGATCGGGAACACACCCACGCGATCGGGCACCCATTTGAGGGTGCAGGTCTCGCCTGGCATGATTAGGATTTCAGCGTTGTTGGCGCCTTTTACGGCGAAGCCGTGTGGCACGTCCCAGTCTTGTTCCAGGTTGGTAACATGGAAATAAACTTCGTCGCCCATTTTTACGCCTTCAATATTGTCGGGCACAAAGTGGGAGCGGATAGAGGTCATGTTGACATGGATCTTATTTCCTTCGCGGAACACCTTGGCTTCTTTTTCACCTTTGGAGACGTATGGGTGCTTGTTGTCTTCAATTTTGAAAAACTTGACCGACTTGGGCGCTACTAAATTGGCTGGAATAGCTTCTGCATAGTGCGGCTCGCCAACCGTCGGAAAATCAAGCAGCAGCTTCATTTTGTCGCCACTGATGTCGTACAACTGTGCCGACTGCGCCAATTCTGGGCCGGTAGGAAGGTAGCGGTCTTTGGTTATCTTGTTGTAGGCGATCACGTATTTGCCCCAAGGCTTGCGTGATGCCCCGCCTGGGATGCTTAGATGGCCGATGGAATAGTAGGTCGGCACACGATCAACTACTTCCAAGGTTTTTACGTTCCACTTGACAATTTCAGAAGAAACAAACATGGAAGTGTAAGCGAAACCTTTGTCGTCAAACTCCGTGTGCAAGGGGCCTAAGCCAGGTTTTTTCACTTCACCATGCAGTACTGCATCGTATTTCAGCACTGGAAGCCCATCATACTCGTTTTCAATATTTTTATCCGCGATCGCTTTCAACATTTTGGTGAAAGAAAAAACCGGGATTACGGCAGCCAACTTGCCAGAGCCAGCAATGTATTCACCTGTTGGGTCTACGTCGCATCCGTGTGGCGACTTTGGACAAGGCATGAAGTACACCACATCCTTTAGCTCTCTGGGATCAAGCATGATCGTCTCGGTCTTGATGGTACTGGTGGCGCTGTGTACGTGATCGTCATAGACGTTGTGGGCGTAGCGTACTTTGGACTTTTTGCCTTTGCCAGCCTTGACGTATTCCTCGCATTTTTTCCAGTTGACCGCCATGATAAAGTCTTTATCCTTTTGTGAGGCATTCACTTCAAGTAGGGTGTTGGCCTGCTCGGTATTATAGCAAGAGAAGAAAAACCAGTCGTGTGAAGGGCCTTTGCCACAGTGACTCAGGTCGAAATTGACACCTGGCAGCATCAACTGAAAGCTGATTTCCATTCGGCCAGTCTCTGGGTTGATGCTGATGAAAGACACTGTGCCTTTAAAGTTCTCTTTGTAGGAACTGATGGAAACGTCTGGATTGGAATTATCGTCGTCCATTGGGTAGCTGAAACGAGTACCTGCAATGGCGTATTCCGAGTTCTCTGTAAGAAAAGGAGAAGAGTGGTTGCCCGAACTATTGGGTATCTCTATGATCTCTTCGGTGCGGAAAGTGGCTAGGTTGATGCGGGCGATACGCGGCGTGTTGTTGCCGTTAATAAAGGCCCAGCGGCCATCTTGTACGCCGTTAGTGGTAGAAAGGGCAACGTGGTGGGCATCGTCCCAAGGCACAAAACCATGGGAAGTGTTCAGCATAGGCTTCGTTTCTTCGCTGTATCCCCAACCGTTTTCTGGGAATTGCGAAAACACGGGTACAATGCGCAACAAGCGACCCGATGGGATGCCATACACACCGATCTGGCCATTAAACCCACCAGAAACGATGTTGTAAAACTCATCGTATTTGCCAGGGGCAACATATACTTTTTCAGCGGCATCACCTTCTACGGCGGTGACTGGGTTGTGCGGTTTGCAGCCAAGCGTGGACAGTACCGCCGGCACTGCAAACGCAATAATGAGGAGCGATAAAAAATGTCGGAATTTCATATAAAAATTTGATTTGTAGATTGTTAGACAAAGTTTACAGGCATCTTATTTCTCCCCGTCATTGGAGCGCATGAACTCTATGATCTTTCGCGCTTCTTCAGGTGAAATGTTTTGATTGGGCATCCGTACCAAACACTCCTCAAGGAGTTTTTGGGCTTCCGGATCTTTCTCCAGCATCATTTCTACGTTTGTGATCATGTTCATAATCCAGAGTGGTTCGCGTTTTTTGGTCACACCGGCCCAACCCGGCCCCACCAGCTTCTCATTGGTAAGTTTGTGGCAGGCGAGGCATTTGAGTTCGTAATCTGCTTTGCCAGCCGCGATCCAATCTTTATTTAGGGGGTTGGTCAATTCAATGGTCTTCTGTTCTATGCCATGCATTTCTGGTTGAGGTGTGGCTGCTTCAGAAGGGGTGGGTGATTTTTTCGCCGCGTCATCGGCTTCTTTTTTGGAAGTGCAAGCGAACAGGCCAATGGCCAACATGAAGAGAAGGATAGTCGTTTTGTGAAACATGATACTTGACAGAGTTAGTTAAAGAAATAAAGAGTTTCAACTCTTTTTATTGGCAAAAGTATTTGCGCACTGGTTTAGCGAAAGATGAGCTATCTCATCAAACTTGGTGATCTTCGTTTAAGACCAACGAGGTTCAGCTACTCCTTTTTCAGCACTACCTTTGCAGCATGTTTTCAAAAACTTTTGGCCACGCCTTACGTGCCACAACCTATATCGCCACGCATGGCACCCAAGGAAATAAAGTGCCACTCTCGGTGCTGGCGCAAGGCCTTAACATACCGCAACCAGTGCTGGGAAAAGTCGTACAAGAGCTTGTACGTCATGGCATTATGGATTCTACCAAAGGTCCTAACGGC
This sequence comes from Chitinophagales bacterium, assembly GCA_038246345.1. Classification (GTDB taxonomy): domain Bacteria; phylum Bacteroidota; class Bacteroidia; order Chitinophagales; family Saprospiraceae; genus M3007. The sequence goes on along the minus strand of JBBRWA010000009.1, from coordinate 33,489 downwards.
GGGTTTTTCATCAATAATAGCACGTTACAGACACCCCTGACAAGCATCTTGAAAATAACAGATGGCAGCCTGCTTTTCACCCAATGCGCTTTGGGACTGAAGCCGTGCAACCCAAACCACCCCTGTTTGCTACACCACCATTTTGCCGTATGCCGGGATGGTATGATTGAAGTGTTGGAGCAGAAAACAATTCAGGATTTAGTATTGCAGGCTGAGCAAGAGTTTGTGTTTTTGGTGTAGACTTACCTCGTCACTCAAACGATCAAGCACTGACGAGCATTTCCCCATCTGATGACTTGTATCATCTCCCGCAGCCTATTTATGTGTCCATTTTTGCAAAAAGTATACGAACTATGAAACCGATCATCGCCTGCACCGATTTCTCTACCACTGCTAACAACGCGGTGCATTATGCCGCAGCATTGGCAAGCGCTTCCAATGCGCCACTGATTTTATACCATCACTTCGATTACCCCATTCCAGCAGCTGACTTCCCTGGTTTTAATCCGGCTGTATTTGTGGACGATGCTGCTGCGGGTTTGGAGGCCAGGCTCAAAGACATAAAAAGGGAGTTGCTTCGAACCCATGAAATTGAAATTGAGTGTATTGTGCGCACTTTTGACTTGCAGATCGACTTGGAAACAGTGTTTAAAGATGAACAAGCCAGTCTGGCCGTGCTGGGGTTACAAGGACAAAGCGCAGTGCTCAACACCTTGTTTGGCAGTGTCGCGGCCAAGGCAATCCGGCGCGGCAAACTGCCATTGCTCCTTGTACCAGAAGGCGCTGTATTCCATTCCTTGAAAAAAATACTCTTCCCATTTGACGACCAGGAAATCGCCAGTGCCGCCATACTGCAGCCACTTTGTGATTTGGCCATTAGCTTTGATGCCTATATAGAAGTACTGACGCTCTTTGATTTAGAAAAAACGCCTGCGTTAGCCCCAAACTCAAAAATGTCGGCACCGAAAAGCGCCTTGGATGCACTTTTATCTGATACGCGCCATGGGTTTTCCTACGAAAATGAAGCTGCCATCACAAATGGCATCCTGTACGAAGCAGCCCGTAGTTCCGCTGACATAGTGGCGATGATACCACGCCAGCACTCTTTCCTTTCCGGCTTGTTGAATCAAAGCAATACCCAACGCATTGCAGCTGCTATTCCAGTACCATTGCTCGTGCTGGAAATTCCATAAAAAAACCGAGACACCTATCGTCTGCTTGTACAGCAAAGGTCAATTCCGCCCTTTTTGCAGTACCCAATTGCCTTGCTGGTTTCCGGATTTCAAATGAATCTGGTACACACCAGCAGGTAAACCTGATATGTTGAGCCGGTAAGGTGTCTCTGAAGACCACTGCCAATATTGTACGCTGTGCCCCAGCATATCGCGTAGCGTCCCGAAAATAGTTTCTCCAGGCAGGCTTGCTGTAGGGGCCAGTATTACCCATTCGCTGGCAGGATTTGGGTAAATGGATACTTCTAGCGGCAAGAGACCAGGAGATTTGACGCCGCTCAGCAAATGCGCGATCTGACTCTGGGTACTTGCATAGCGCAACTCTAAGAATGGCTTGATGCCATACGGCGTATGCACGTCAACGGTTTGGGAAAAACCATTGTGAAAATCAGTCATCGTATATCCATAATCAAGGGTTCGGAAAACATCGGTAGCAGCTGACGGAGTAATGAGCTGGTGCAGGAAGTTTATCCTGGAAAATATGCTATCGGGGCAGGTGATAAACCGCGTGATGGAATCCAAATAATGCACGTACTGGTCATAATATGCCGGAACTTGCAACAGTTTGGTAGCCAATGGCCGTTGCTGTGCCGACGAAGGCAACCATTGCAGGCAGTTGCGTTTGGCCCAATCCTTTCCCAGCCAGTCCACACCAAAAGTATTATCGGTGTCGTAGGTAACAAATTCAAAGCGACCCGTTACCGGATTGTCATACAGATAGTAGTTGTTTTTATTGTAAAAATAATCGTCCCAGTTGCCCGTGGCAACATCAATAGCAAAGGACTTCAGCACGCTTTGTACGTTGAGCATGGCATCGATATTGGCGGCAAAATTGGCATCTACAGGCTGGTACAACAATCTCAGCAACTCAACAAAACGGGAGTAATCATCTTCGGTTTCGTTGGTCACCAAGTCATAGGCGCGGGTTTCGGGGTTATTCAAAATGGTTTTGTAAATCGAGGTGTAATTGCCCAAAAATGCCAAATCGGCCGGGTAGGTACACTTATACAAATTTCCATCGTTGTCGTCAAACGCCCGTGTAAGCCATTGTTTGTCCATTTCCTCCATATTGAGGTAGAGCCCGCGGTATTCACCGTTGATGTACAACTGGATAAAACTTCCACGCCGAACAGGCATTCCGGCATTTTCCCATACTTCGTAAAACAGCTTCTCCCGGATCATCGTCGGGTCGTTGTGGCTGCCCAAAAGGTTTAGCTTGCGCACGCCCTGGTATTCGCGCCCGGCCGCGTATTCATTGAAGCTGATCTTGAACGATTTTTTCTTCGAGACAAGGCTGGTGTTGCCCCGCAGCCGGATGCCCGCGTTTTCTACCGTATCCCGCCCTACCCCATCGTCGAACACAAACCTTGCGTGGTAGTAATAATCGTTTACCAATTCATCGATCATTTCCTCTAGGGAGTCGGCGGGCAGTTCCATATATATTTTAGAAACCCGGCTGTCGTCAAAAAGGGCCGTTGATTGGCTCTGTGCATGTAGGCCGAAAATTATTATCAGGGAAAAAGGCAACGTTATGGTCTGTTTCATGCTGCAAAAATAGACTAAAATGCCTAAAACCTCGTAGGCCTAAAACCTCAATGCCCCTTCGAAAAATCGCCGATTTTTCGAAGGGGCATTGAGGTTTTAGACCTACGAGGTTTAGCATCACCCGACGCAAATCACCCTCCCACTTGACCTCCATCATCTAAGCTCCCTTCCCGATACGCCCATCTTGCACCAGTTTTTAAAGCAACCCACTCGACGACACCATGCAAATCATGCTTTTCCTTATCCTGGTCAGTTTAACAGTAGCCGCAGGTTTCCTGATCGCCTTTTTGTTTGCTTCCCGGAATGGACAGTTTGACGACGATTGTACCCCGGCGATTCGGATGCTTTTTGACAACACTATTCGGGAAGAGAATAAACAAGACGACGACACAAACCCTTCTTTATGAGTAATATACAACAATTTCAGTACGACAACAAAATTGTACGCGCCTTCGGAATGGCCTCTTTTGCCTTCGGGATTTTCGGGATGTTGATAGGCATTATCATGGCCTTCCAACTCGTATACCCATCCTGGAACATAGAGCCTTGGTTTACCTTTGGCCGAATGCGCCCCTTGCATACCAATTCGGTGATTTTTGCTTTTGTGGGCAACGGTATTTTCACCGGCGTGTACTATTCGCTCCAACGGCTGCTCAAAGCGCGCATGTGGAGCGACAAGCTTTCCTGGATACATTTCTGGGGCTGGCAAATAGTCATTTTGTGCGCAGCAGTATCCCTGCCCTTGGGTCTTACCTCCAGCGGGGAATACGCTGAGTTGATTTGGCCTATCGACGTACTTATTACGGTCGTGTGGGTAATTTTTGGTGTCAACATGTTCGGCACCATCCTCAAGCGCCGGGAACATCACCTGTACGTGGCCATTTGGTTTTACATCGCCACTTGGGTAACGGTAGCCGTGCTGCACATCGTGCGCAGTATGGAAATACCCGTGTCGCTGACAGAAAGCTACCCGATCTTCTCCGGGGTGCAAGATGCGCTGGTACAATGGTGGTACGGCCACAACGCCGTGGCGTTCTTCCTGACAACACCTTACCTCGGCTTGATGTACTACTTCCTGCCGAAAGCCGCCAACCGCCCCGTATTCTCCTACAAACTCTCCATCATCCACTTCTGGGCCCTGATCTTTATTTACATCTGGGCGGGTCCGCACCACTTGTTGTATTCTTCTTTGCCCGATTGGGTGCAGTCGCTCGGAACGGTGTTCAGCATCATGCTGATTGCGCCATCCTGGGGCGGTATGCTCAATGGTTTGCTGACTTTACGCGGCGCATGGGATAGGGTACGTCAGGATCCCGTTTTGAAATTCATGGTTGTAGCCATCACAGCATACGGTATGGCCACTTTTGAAGGCCCGATGCTGTCTATAAAATCTGTGAATGCCATTAGTCACTTTACCGACTGGACTATCGCGCACGTACACGTGGGCGCACTGGGATGGAATGGCTTTTTAACCTTTGGTGTACTGTACTGGCTTTGGCCACAGATGTACCGCACCACGCTGTATTCCACTAAAATGGCCAACACGCACTTCTGGCTGGGCACACTGGGTATCATCGTATATGCAGTGCCGTTGTACTGGGCTGGTTGGACACAGGCTCTGATGTGGAAAGAATTCACACCAGAAGGCACGCTTGCTTGGGGCAACTTTCTGGACACGGTAACCCAAATCATCCCAATGTATCTCATGCGCGCAGTTGGCGGCACCCTGTTCTTTGTTGGTGTATTGCTGGGAGTTTATAATCTATACAAAACAGCCAAAAAGGGCACATTTATAGCCAACGAAGCCGCCGAAGCGCCTGCAAGAGAGCAACACGTAAAAGCACCAGGCGAGCACTGGCACCGATGGATTGAAGGCCGCCCCATGCAGATGTTGCTTTGGAGCACCGTTTTGATCGCCATCGGCGGCATTGTACAAATTGTGCCTATGGTATTCATCGAAAGCCAGGTGCCTAAAATTTCTACGGTACAACCTTACACACCATTGGAGCTCACAGGTCGTGATATCTACATCCGCGAGGGATGTGTTGGATGCCACTCGCAAATGATTCGCCCATTCCGCGATGAAACAGAGCGCTACGGAGAGTATTCAAAATCGGGTGAATATATCTACGATCGGCCATTCCTCTGGGGGAGCAAGCGCACCGGACCAGATCTCTGGCGTATCGGTGGCAAGTACCCGGATAGCTGGCACTTCAACCACATGATGGATCCCACCAGTATGTCGCCCGGCTCAATCATGCCAGCTTACGCCAATCTTTTGGATCAACCTTTAGACTTGTCAGACTTGCCGGCAAAAATCAATGCACTGCGCAAACTGAATACACCTTACCCGCGCAACTTTGAAAACGAAGCCATCTCAAACGCTCGAACGCAAGCCAAACAAGTGGCAGAAAAATTGGCTTCAGAAGGTGTTAAGGATGCCAATTTGGAAACCAAAGAAATCGTAGCCATCATTGCCTATTTGCAACGGCTCGGAACAGACATTAAAAAGTGATGAGTGATGAATTATGAGTGATGAATTATGAGTGATGAGTTATGAGTGATGAGTGATGAGTTATGAGTGGGCACGACATTTGGGTTTTGGTTTGGGGTTGGTTTTTCAGCACCTAATCCAGCACGCTCATCAAGACCTTAGGTGCTGAAACACCCCGTAACAATTGAAAAGGACGCTGTGCAAACTCATAACTCATAACTTATAACTCATAACTCATAACTTATAACTCATAACTTATAACTCATCACTCATAACTCATAATTCATCACTCATAACTCATCACTCATCACTCATCACTAAAAAAAATGTACAAATACTTGCTTGAATCAGTTGAAGGCATCCAGTGGTTCGGAATAATCACGTTGCTGTTGTTTTTCGGCACCTTTTGCCTCGCCATCCTTAACACGTTGCTGACCAAGAAAAAGCAGGTGGAGTACATGGCCAACCTTCCATTGGAAGACTAACTTTTTGATCAATCAATTAATAAGAAAATATGAAAACGCGAAACCATAAACTCGTTTTCCTGGCCGTAGCGATGCTCGGTCAAGTACTCAGTTTTGCGCAAAACGCTATATCAGCAGTACCGGAAGTCAATTTGAAAGAAGCCAATGAGGTCGCGGATATCATGACCTTGAGTATTGGACTTGCGGTGCTGATTATCCTAGCTATTGCCTTGTTCACCATGGCACGCTCCAATCAGTATTTATCCAACCGGGTATTGCAATTCGAAGCCGCTAAAAACGGTGTCACATTGCCCGAAGAAAAGGTTGAAGTCTACGTAAAGGGCGATGACTTTTGGGATCGTATGCGCAAGCAATATTGGGAAGATCCAGTGCCTGTTGAAAGAGAATCTGAAATCATAATGGGCCACTCTTATGATGGCATCCGCGAATTGGACAACCGCCTCCCACCATGGTGGGTGAATATGTTCGCCCTCACCATTATCTGGGCGGTAGGTTACATGTTTTACTACCATTGGAGCAGCAATGAATGGTCGTCAGACATGGAATACACGACCGAGATGGAGCGGGCTAAAAAAGAAGTGGCAATGGCCGTAGCTGGCAGAGCAGCTTCCGTAGATGAATCCAACGTGACGGTATTGACAGATAGCGGCGCGCTCAGCGAAGGCGAATTGACCTTTAAAAATGTATGCGCTGCTTGTCATGGCCAAAAAGGAGAAGGTACCGTAGGCCCGAACTTTACCGACGAATATTGGGTACACGGTGGCGGCATCAAAGACCTCTTCAAAATCATTAAATACGGTGTGCCTGAGAAAGGCATGATCTCCTGGCAAGCACAACTCAAACCTGCTGACATGCAGAAAGTCGCAAGTTATATTCTGACCTTAAAAGGAACCAACCCGCCTAATCAGAAAGCGCCCCAAGGTGTAATCTGGGTGGACTCGACTGTAGTGGCAACACCTGTCACGGGCAAATAATACAAATTGATGGGGGGGTAAAATGGCCTATGGCAAATACCCCCCATAATCAGGAATGGCTATGAACAACGAAGACTGGAACAAGGAGATTGAAGACCATGACGATTACCGCGACCATATCGCAACAGTAGATGCTGCGGGTAAACGAATATGGTTGTATCCCAAAAAGCCACGCGGGCGTTTTTACGATGCCCGCACCTGGGTGAGTGCAGCTTTTCTGATCGTATTTCTGGCGCTGCCATTCATAAAAATTGACGGGGAACAGATTTTGCTGTTCAATGTGCTCGAGCGGAAATTTGTGCTGTTTGGGCTGTTGTTCACGCCACAGGACTTCCACCTGTTCGTGTTGGCCATGCTGACTTTCATCGTGTTCATTATTCTTTTCACGGTGGTGTATGGTCGACTGTTTTGTGGCTGGGTTTGTCCGCAGACGGTTTTTATGGAAATGTTTTTCCGTAAAATCGAATACTGGATAGAAGGGGATGCGGGGGAACAGCGCAAGCTGGACAAAAGCCCTTGGAACCGCGAAAAGATTCGCAAAAAAGCGATTAAACACGCCGTTTTCTTTGCCATATCTGTCGTCGCCTCCAACTTCTTCCTGGCCTACATTATTGGTATGGATCAGGTGATCCACATCATCCGAGACCCCGTGACTGAGCATTTTGGCGGTTTCCTAGTCATGTTGCTATTCTCCGGGATATTTTATTTTGTATTTGCCAGTCTCCGCGAACAGGTTTGCACCACAATTTGCCCTTATGGCCGCTTGCAGGGGGTATTGTTGGTAAAAGACACCATTGTTGTGGGCTACGACCACATTCGCGGAGAGCCCCGTGGCAAACGCAAAAAGGGTGATCAAAAAGTCTCCGATGAAAAACCTGATGCTTACAACAATCCGGTAACAAAAATCCAGAGCCTGGTTTCGGGAGAAAAGGCCTCGCGATACGGTCCTGCTCCTCTGGGCGATTGCATCGATTGTGGCCTCTGTGTCAGGGTTTGTCCCACGGGAATCGACATCCGCAACGGCACCCAACTCGAATGTACCAACTGCACCGCCTGCATCGACGCTTGCGATGAGATCATGGATAAAGTTGGCAGCCCCCGTGGACTGATACGCTACGATTCCATGACAGGCATCGAGTCCGGTGTGCGCAAAATATTCACGACACGTGTGTACGCTTACACAGCGGTACTGCTCGCGCTCATGGCACTGGATGTTGTCTTGATCTCCAACCGCGGCATCATTGAAAGCATCATCCTCCGTTCCCCAGGGCAACTGTACCAGGAAAAAGACGAAACACACCTGACAAACCTGTACACCTACGTTTTGATCAATAAAACGTCCAAGGTAATGCCCGTGCAATTGCGCGTGGTCACCGAGGGCGGCAAGATCCAGATAGTAGGACAAGCACCTGCAGACATACTTAAAGGCGGGAAAATAGAAGGTGCCTTTTTTGTTGAAATGCCAACAGAACTGCTGAAAGGCCGTAAAACCCCCATCAAGATCGAAGTGACTTCGGAAGGGAAAACGATTGATGAAATAACGACAAATTTCATGGGACCGAGCAAATAGGGGGTTGTTCGTTTATAGTTGTTCGTTGTTCGTTTTCATTCGCTCGATGGTTGTTCGTTGATAGTTGTTCGTTGATAGTTCACATTCACTCCATTCTAGCTGGCTATTCTGCTAGTGGAGTATTTGCTCTATAAGTAGGCAAATGCATCAACATATCAGGATGCCCAACAAAGTTTGAGCGAATGAGAACGAAAAACTATCAACGAAAATTGAGCAAAAATCTAAATCTATAAGTTATGCTAAGCAAAATATCCTGGGGTACCGGCATCGCACTTTTCTACGGCGCATTTGTTATCGGAATGCTGACACTCGTTATGGCTACCCGGAAACACGATCCGGGATTGATGCAAAAGGATTACTACGCACTCGATCTGAATTATCAGGATCGCTTGGAGCGCAAACAAAACGCCCGCGCTTTAATGACCCCGCCAAAGGTTTGGGTGGTCTCTGCCGACAAATCATTGAACATTCAGTTTCCCGAAGGCATGGAAAACGCCGCCGGCACGACCAAATTTTATCGCTCCGCATCGGTGAAAGATGATTTTACCGTCGAAATTGGCAGCGGTGAACCCATATTGGTGAATACCGAAAAAATGGCCCGCGGACGCTGGCATGTGGAAATGGAATGGGAAGCGAGCGGGAAGAAGTATTTTTGGGAAACCGCCGTCGTGATATGAACCTTCTCCCCGCCCTCATCCTCGGTTTCGCCGGCAGCCTGCATTGCGTGGGCATGTGCGGCCCCTTGGTGTTGGCGCTTCCCCTGGCGGCGGCCGACAAGTGGAAGGTGTTGCGGCAAATGTTGGTGTACCATTCCGGTCGAATATTGACCTATATGGCCCTCGGTCTATTGTTCGGTTTGCTAGGCAAAGGCATGGCGGTGGCCGGATTCCAAAAAACGCTCTCCATCGTTGCCGGGGCGCTGATGATCAGCATGGCGTTTATGACCTGGCGTTTTGAAAGCATCTTGTTAGCACTGCCTGGTTTTGGAAAGTTTACCGGGAAGGTGAAAGCGCGCATTGGTGCACTAATGCGGGCCTATCCTGGGCGTGCAACCTTTTCCATGGGCATGCTCAACGGTCTGCTGCCTTGCGGTATGGTGTATGCTGCCCTGGCTGGCGCAATTTCTGCGGCGGGATTGTTGGAAGGCGGCGCTTTTATGGCGGTATTCGGCATGGGCACCCTACCCCTTTTGTTGGCGGTGAGTGTGCTGGGACGCTCCTTCAATGTAGCCGTACGGCAAAAAATAAAATATGCACAGCCGGTTTTGCTCTGCATTGCCGGCTTGCTGTTATTGCAACGCGGGTTGCATCTGGATGTTTCACTGTTTGAATCGGCGGTACCGAAGGCCGGGGTGGAGTGCCATTAAGCGCCTCAAAAATGCTTAGAACGGCTCCTTACAATCTCCACACGTATACAAAGACTTACGAGCTGTCGCGCCAAACTGGCGCACCAACTTGGTGTGTTCTGATGCACATCGCGGACAAGGCACCAAGGGCGGCGGCGCAAACGGATCGTCGTCATCCGATGCATTTTGAACCGGCGGCGCAATGCCGTATTTGCGGAGTTTTTCCTTGGCTACCGGCGTAAGCCAATCCGTCGTCCGGGCGAGATAATGGGGCGCATTGCCTTAGCAACTCACGGATTCAGGGCAGGTCATCGGACTAAAACTCAATATCTCGCTGTATTTCATAGCCCTTTGCTTTTTTGCCCTTTACCCTTTGCCCTTTTTGCCCCTTGCATTTTGCCCTTTGCCTTTTTTGCCTACTTGCCTACTTACCCATTCACCCCCTCCACCTCCAGCCATGATTTATAATAATCTTCCACTTCCAGTTTCATCGCCTCTTTTGTGATTTTTACGGGTTTGAATGGATCGATCATGACAGCCAACTCTTCCGTGGCAGTCTTGCCGATGCTGCGCTCGATGGCGCCTGGGTGCGGTCCGTGGGGCAGTCCGGCGGGGTGTAGCGTCAATTGGCCTTTTTGAATGTTGTTTCGGGACATAAAATCACCATCCACGTAGTAGAGAATTTCATCGGAGTCAATGTTGCTGTGGTGGTAGGGTGCCGGAATGGATTGGGGATGGTAATCGTACAGCCGCGGCACAAAAGAGCATACGACAAAACCCTCGGCCTCAAATTGCTGGTGAATGGGTGGCGGTAGGTGTATGCGCCCGGTGATCGGTTCAAAATCGAAAATGGAGATGGCCCAAGGATAATGGTTGCCGTCCCACCCAACCACATCGAATGGATGCGTGGCGTACACGTAAGGGTAAATCATACCCTGTTTTTTGATTTTTACTAGAAAATTGCCTTGGTCGTCGTGCGTTTCCAGGTTTTGTGGCAATTTGAAGTCGCGCTCGCAAAAGGGCGCGTGTTCCTGCATTTGCCCATATTGGTTGCGGTAACGATTGGGTATTTCAATTGGACTAAATGATTCGATGTACAACAAGCGGTTCTGCGTACTCAGGAAATGGATTTTATAAATCGTACCGCGTGGGATAACAATGTAGTCACCGTATTCAAATGGAATTTGTCCGTACATGGTTTCCACCCAGCCATGCCCTTTGTGGACAAAAATCATTTCATCAGCATCGGCATTTTTGAAAAAATAATCCCGGGTGCTTTCGTGCGGGGCAGCCAGGCCAATGTGCATGTCACTGTTGACAAAAAGGGTTTTGCGGCTCTCCAGGTAGTCATTCGCGTAGGGCAACTCAAAGCCTTTAAAGCTCAGGGCCGACAGGTTTTTGTCAATGGCGATCTCCGGTTCAACCGAATAAGGTGTACCCTTTCCTCTGACAATAGTGGGCGGGTAAAGGTGGTATACCAGCGAGGATAGGCCCGAAAACCCTTGGGTACCAACGAGTTCTTCCTGGTACAGATGCCCGGCATGGTTGCGGAATTGAGTATGGCGTTTGCGTGGTATTTTACCGACGTGTTGGTATACTGGCATAATAAAAGGACGATTTTCTTGCGAAGGTCGTCCTTGTATTTTACCAAATAAATGACCCTAGTCATTCACAGGATTGATCCGCATCAATTTGGCAGTACCCGCAATTTTTCCAGCTTCACCACTTCTATTACGCCATCCGTAATCTCTACCATCCCTTCGTTCCTGAAATCTGTCAGGGTACGGATCAGGGTTTCTTTCGCGGTGCCGGCCATAGAGGCCAGGTCTTCCCGAAGCAGGTGAATGGTGGGGCCGCTTTGCTCGGTCAATTTCACCAAGGAGCTTGCCACACGTTTGCGCACGGAGTTGTATGCCAACTCGATGAGTTGCTGTTCGCGCTCGGCGATGTGGTTGGCGAGCATTTTGATAAAGCGAGCGTTCACGTCGCGGTTGCCAAATACGAGGGCAGAAAAATCTTGCTTGGGCACCAATTTGATGGAGCAATCTTCCAATGCGGCAGCGCTTTCTGGATAAGCATCTTCTTTGAAAAGGGCCAGGAAGCCAAGAAAATCGCCCGCTTGGGCCACTTTCACGATGAGTTCACGGCCATCATCGCTGGTTTTGAAAACCTTTACTTTTCCACTTTCCACAAAGTACAGCCATCTGGGATGATCCCCTTCCTTGAAAATCAGGTCTTTTTTCTTGTAGTGCCGCAACTCGCGGTTGTCTGAAAGGTGGCGAATAGCATCCATGGCGCGCGCTTCGTCAATGAACCGTTCAAAGCTGCCATTGCCCTGTTCAGAGGCATGGCGCAACCGCTCACTTTTTTTTAGCCGGGCTTCTATGGTTTGTAACAGTTCCACATCGTCAAAGGGCTTTACAATATAGTCATCAGCACCCAAGGACATGCCCCTTCGGAAATCTTCTTTTTCCGCTTTGGCCGTTAGAAAGATAAACGGGATATCAGCGGTTTGTTGCTGGCGGCTCAATATGTGCAGCACACCAAAGCCATCAAGTTCTGGCATCATGATATCGCAGAGTATCAGGTCTGGCAATTCGCTGTTGGCTTTTTCTACGCCAACTTTGCCGTTTTCGGCGCTTGTAGCATCATAACCACTCAACGCAAGGATTTCTGCGAGGTTCTCCCGCACATCCAGATTGTCTTCAATTATTAGGATTTTTTTCATATTCCTAGCAAAGTTAAACAGTAGGGCCTATACCAAGGTTGATAATTATCAGTCTCTGGGGTAACCGCGATCATTCTGCACGAAATGTACTTGACGCATCTTTGCACTATCATTAACTTTTGAACAAATCCTCTTATTAATTATGAACATTTTTGCTCCTGTTTCCAGCCTAATGACCGACTACCACCAACTTGTAACGGTGTCTCCTGAAGACACACTTTCCAAGGTAAAAGAAATTTTTGACACCCACAAATTCCACCATATCCCGGTGGTTAATTTCCGTGAAATCGTCGGCCTAATCAGTAAGAGTGATTTCGAACACTTTATGGGTGGCGCGTCACATTACGCTGAAGACCGCTTTGTAAACGACTTACGCATGGAAAGAACCCATGTGAGTGAACTCATGACTACACGACTTGGGAAAGTAGCGTCCGACGACCGCATCAATGTCGTACTTGAAGTTTTTTTGATAAACCGTTTTCATGCACTTCCGGTAGTCGATAACAATGAATTGGTGGGCATCATCACGCCATTTGACATTATGACTGCCCTGTCTAAGCAAGTACCTGCTGATTCCAGTCTGGTGTATGGCCAAACAGAATAAAAACAACCATGAAAGAGATACAAACCACGCCAAAAGCTGAATCATGCACCGGAAGTTGCGCTGGATGCGGTAAAACGCACATCAAGATTTTTGGTGAACATGACACCGCAGCTCAACTGCTCCGTGCACGTGTAATGCTTGCCTTGGAGGCTACCGCCATGGATGCAAAAGTGCTGGAGGTGTCTGAACCAGTTGCCATTCAAATAAGTGGTGTGCGTCGATTACCCGCGCTCATGGTAGAAGGCGTGGTGCTTACAGAAGGGGTTGTTCCCAGTGTGCCAGAGATCATGGATCTGCTGAAGCACCAGGATCTTTTCAAAAGCAAGCTTTTCCGATTGAGCACCATCAGTGTGCCGGTAGATATGAGCCCCGTATCTGGCAATACGCTCCGATTTGCTTGGCATGTGGCCAGGCAAATCGGAGCCAACATAGAAGTGGTATTTGCTATGGACAGCATATTCGAAGGCTCCACGCCCTCTCCTTCTGGGTTCCTGTCGGGGTACCAGGCGACCATGAAAACGGAGTTGGATGCCTTTATTACAGAAGCGCTGGCGGAAGTGGGGGTCACTTACACGCCACCATCAAAATTTGCAGGCAGCCCTGGTACATCAGCAAACCAAGAAACACAACCATTCATTAGCTCCAAAGTAATTTATGGCGCTCCTGATCAGGCGCTTATCGAATATTCCAAACAAGCTGACATCATCGTGATGGGTACCACCGGACGTGGAAATATTGGCAAAAAATTCTTTGGCTCCGTAAGTATTGAAGTGTCTAAAAACGGCCATTGCCCGCTCATTTTTGTTCCAAAAGAAGCAGAATTCCGTGGCTTCAACCACCTATTGTACGCCAGTGATTTCGATTCCCTGCACGCACTTTCTGTACGCCAGGCAGTTTCCTTTGCCAAAAGGTTTGATGGGCAAATTCACTTTGTCCACGTTGGCCCAGGCGGAGAACAGGGCTTGGAAACCCAGCGTCAAGTTTTTGAACTTGACTACGGCACGACCAATCCAGATCGTCCATTTATTTTCAGTAAAATGGTGAGCGACGACATAGCGGGTTCCCTGTATGAATACTCGTTTTACCATCACATCGATTTACTGGTGTTTGTGACGCACCAGCGAAATTTCTGGGACAATATCCTCCATAAAAGCATCAGTAATGTGGCCTTGTTGACCAGTGATTTGCCCGTGCTGATCATCCATGCAGACGATGATCTGCTTCGTTCTGAGCAATAACCATTCTATCGTTAATACGCTAATAAGAATACAGAGGTTTTTGTTCTGCCCTGTCGAGAGGTATCTTTCGCAGGGCTTTTTTTGAGCCCTCAGCCCCACTATGCGCTTATCCATGCAACACCAACATTGGCACCGTTGTATGGTGTGCCAAACTTCTGGAAATGCTTTTGAAGAACAGTTTGTGCAACAGAGAATGTTCATGTGCGACCGTTACAAGACCACTGGCATCAATAGCCTCTAAAAAACGGCTGATGGCACTTGGCACATTTTTATCGTGGATGTAGTGGAACAAATGCGGAATGTCTTCCAGTTTCTGGCTGAGCAACAACTCTTCTTCTTTTTTCGGCTTCTTTTCAGGATTCTCAATAATATGCACCACTTCAAGGCCAGCATGTTCAATATTCAATAAGCCTTTCAGCACCTGCATGGAGCGTTTGTCGAGCTTCATTTTAAAATCGGTGGCCATGACAAAACGAGCATAGTTTCGGAAAGCAGCACCTTTCGGTATCACCAATACGGGTCGATGACTGGTCGTGAGCACGCCGCCCGCTGTGCTACCCAGGAAAACGCCCTTTAATCCTGCGGCACCTGTGGTACCCATGATAATCATATCCGAATTTAATTCAGCAGCAACATGACTGATGACGGAGACTGGAAAGCCTACCCGACAGTCTGTTTCAATTGGAATATCTTTATGGTGTTCGCTGCGCTTGAACTTCTTAATCCAGCTTTTCATGGCCTTATTGCGCTGATCCAGATAATCATCGATCATAAAGGCGTCGTACATGCTATTGTCTACACCTTCACTTGGGTAAACGACATACAAGGCGACAATTTTTGCCTCAAGCCGCTTAGCCACCTCAAGGGCGTACATCATAGCATTGTTGGCGCACTTGGAAAAATCGGTCGGAACGAGAATGGTTTTCATAATTTTTTTAATGTGATAATTTGATAATGTGATAATGTGGTAATTAAAAAATGTAAACAATTTGACAATGTGATAATGAGCGTTGTTCATGGCGATGGTAGGTATGGCCAGCTTTTCAAACAACAGCCAAGCCCGAAGCCTATTATCAAATTATCTCATTGTCAAATTATCACATTTTTTAATCCTGTTCGCGGTAATCAATTGGATCCACGAACTCAAAATTTCGATTGAGGCTGTCAAGGGCTTTCTTTTCCTGCTGTTCCAAAGTCATGTCGTCGGTGACCGAAGTCTCTAACCAAGTATTGCCAGAGCGGCGGAAAATCTGCACATGTAAGCCGTATTCATTTTCAAAAAGGCGTTCGAGCTGCCAAACGGGCATTTCCAATTCCAGGAGCAGCACTGCGTTTTCAGGAATAATAGAAGAGAGCGTAGAGAGCAAAGTGTCGCGCTCCGAAACGATAAACTTCGCCGGGCTGCCTTTGTAAGCTGCATGAGGTTTGGTAAAAAACACAGGCTTAAGATTGGGAAAATAACCCATAAACTGATCCTGGACTTGACCAATTGTTTCGTCAGAAGAAATAGTGAGTTTCATGTTGAATGGTATTAGTTCAACACAAAATTGCTCCTTTTAGGAAGGAAGATTGGTGATCTGAATCAGCAAAGGGGGTGATTGCAAAAATATTTATGTTGTATCCAGAAAATAATTGGGCAGTGCCCCCTTCAGGCACCACCCAATTATCAAATTACCTAATTGTCAAATTATCTAAATATCAACTTCCTTCAAAACCGCCGCTTCATCAAAAAGCGCCGCCCGCGATCCGTTACGGTGATTTGATCGACGACCCATCCCTCTTCATAAAAGAGGTTCAATCCATCTACAAGGCTGCGGAAATCATAGCGTTTGCCATTTACATCTGTCACATGATCCTCCTTGGGTTTAGATTGGCCATAATCAACCTGAAAGGCGCAGCTGCCGTCCTCCCGAAAGAGCGGGTCAAGTTCGATGTACTGTCCGGTGTTGGAAGGTCCGAGCTTTACACCTTCGACAAATATCTGGGAAAAGGCAAAAGTGGCATGTGCCAGGAGCACAATTAAGAGCGTTGTTTTTTTCATAGTCAAAAATTTTGACACAAAGAAAAAGGACAGCGTCGAAAGTTGGAGGCAGTTTAACGGTAGTTTAACGGTGGACGGTGGACGGCGGACGGGGGACGGGGGACGGCGGACGGTGGACGGTGGACGGTTTGCTCAGCTGGGAGATAAGGTTTTGTAATTTATTTTCAGCACCTTAGGACAAACACAAGTGCAATTTGAATTAAGTGCTGAAACACAAATGCCAAAAGAATCCGGCAACTATGTGCTCCGTCCTCCGTCTACCGTCTACCGTCCACCGTCGTGAAACATGCGCTGTGCATTCGCCGTCGTCACCTTCGCAATTTGGGACAACGGCAATACTTTTACTTCAGAAAGCATATCAGCGATTACGGGGATATAGCTGCTTTCGTTGCGTTTGCCGCGGTAAGGTACCGGAGGAAGGTAAGGGGCGTCCGTTTCCAATACAATATGTTCGAGTGAGATGTCACGCAATACCTCCGGCAATGTAGATTTAGGATAGGTAAGCGAACCGCCAATGCCCAGCATAAAACCGAGATCGATCATTTCTTTGGCTTCTTCCTGGGTACCGGAAAAACAGTGAAAAATGCCGCGAAGGCGGCCATCCTGCCCCGCCCGAACAAGCTCAAGGCACTCCTGGTTGCTTTCCCGTGCATGGATGATGATGGGTAAACCAAGGTCTTTTGCCCACTCGATGTGCTGGGCGAAGGATTTTTGCTGGATGGGCAACGTGGTTTTATCCCAGTAAAGGTCTATTCCAGTTTCTCCCACGCCTACCCATTTGCGCGACATCAGCTGCTTTTCCACCACCGCCAGTTCATTTTCCCAGGTATCGGGCTGCACGTGGCTGGGATGCAATCCCATCATGGCAAAGCAATTTTCAGGGAATGCGGCCTCCAGCGCCAACATGGCTTCAATAGACTCCACATCAATATTCGGCAAGTACATACGCGTCACACCTGCTTTTATGGCACGGCGGATCATGTCGTCGCGGTCAGATTCGAATTTGCGGGAGTATAGGTGGGCGTGGGTGTCGATGAATTGGTGCATAGCGGGGCAAAGGTAGCAACAATTACCGTTCGGGGAGTATCGGCTAGAGGGTGTTTTGCCGTATGATGCTGTCCTACCATTCCGCACTCCCCACTCCAAATTCCACACTCCAATGGAGCCACTCAAGGGATTTGAACCCTCGACCTGCTGATTACGAATCAGCTGCTCTACCGCTGAGCTAAAGTGGCATTGATATAAACAAGTTCCCAATTATTGTGCCATTGCACCTTTGGAAGCGGTTGCAAATATAGGATTCAACAATCGAAAATCATGTACTCGCCGCTCGTCATTTTTTATACCATAACATTAGTCGCTGATTTTGCCGCCCTACTGCCTCCCAGCAAAAATTATCTTTACCTTTGCCCATGGAACCATTCCCCGTGCCGCAAACACTCTACACCCGCCCTTTTTTACTGCTCTGTCTTTCCCACGCATTGTTTGCGGGCAGTTTCAATATGATGATCCCGGAGCTTCCTGCCTACCTCACGAGCATGGGTGGCGGCGAGCACAAAGGCTGGATCATCGCACTTTTTACCATCTCAGCGGGTATTTCACGGCCTTTTAGCGGAAAACTAACGGATACCATCGGCCGTATTCCGGTGATGTACATCGGTACTTTTACCTGCGTCGCTTCTAGCTTGCTGTACCCACAACTCGCTTTTTTGAGCGGATTTTTTGCGCTGCGCTTTTTTCACGGGTTTTCAACAGGATTCAAACCAACCGGAACAGCAGCTTATGTGGCAGATGTAGTACCCGACCAGTTTCGGGGCGAGGCGATGGGTATTCTGGGCATTTGCTTCAGTATTGGCGCAAGCTCCTCGCCGCTGTTGGGAAGTTGGATGACCAATGCCTGGAACATCAACGTCATGTTTTATGCTTCTGCAGCGCTGGCACTATTTTCAATGGTGATTTTAATGAACATGAAGGAGACCCTCACCACCAAACAACCATTCAAATGGCGCCTGCTCAAAGTAGGCCGCGATGATATTTTTGACCCTTTGGCCATGCCAGCCGCGATCACCATGGTTTTTTGCTACCTTAGCTATGGGGTAATACTTACATTATTGCCCGATTTGAGCGATAAGCTGGGTGTAGGCAACCGGGGCATTTGTTTTACTATCTTCACGCTTGCCAGTGTTGCGACGCGCTTTTTTGCGGGCAGGGTTTCAGATCAGATGGGGCGAATCCCTGTTTTAAAAGCTTCCGCGTTGTTGATTGCCATAGCGATGGCGGCTTTTGCACTGGCAGACTCTGCTGCACTGCTCTTTTTTGCCGCAACACTTTTTGGACTGGGTAACGGCATCTTTTCGCCCGCTATTAGTGCTTGGACCATCGACCTGGGCGACCCAAAACGGAAAGGCCGCGCCCTGGGCACCATGTATATGGCGCTCGAAATTGCCATCGGTGGAGGTGCCTTGCTGGCAGGCTGGTACTTCGCCAATGATTTTGCCAGGATGCCCGCCGTGTTTTGGCTCGCCGCCATTATGAGCTTGGGGGGTTGGGTTTATCTTACATTTTTGACAAAAAACATGAAAAAGCGCACATGATACAAGACAACAAAGAACAATTCATCCAAGCTTTCCAAACTTCGTTCAGCAATGGCACGTTCCTCAAATGCACCTTGAGCAAGCCAACGCCCAGTGCAGCAACGGTACTTAAAAATGTGTACTGCCGACCAGTTTCCCTAAAAAAAGGCCTGCATATCGCCTTCAATTTCCGGTTCTTAACGCGTGACGAGGTAAAAAACCACACCCTGGAATCAGGTATCTCCCAGCTCCGCGAATTGTTGGACACTGCTTTTCTAAACGCTGATTTGTTCACGGCTGAACAAGATTATTCCCTTCAAATTTCTGGAAAGGGAAAAGCTGCTTTTTCAGCAAAAAAGGCCGCCCAAACAGCACCGCCCATCTTTGTACACAACCGGGAAAAGGAAAGGCTGCTGCAACCCACGGCATCCTGGCTGCATGCCCTCGGCATCACCAATGCCAAAGGAGAAGTGCTTGCCAATGCGCAAGACAAGTGGCGTCAGATCAATAAATACCTTGAAATCATTCAAAATTTGGTGACCGGAGCCGTATTTCCGGAGAAGCCACACATTGCCGACATGGGCTCGGGCAAAGGTTATTTGACCTTTGCGTTGTATGATTTTTTGAAAAACAACATGGGTTTGAAGCCGCAAATAACAGGAATTGAGCTGCGTCCAAAATTGGTGGAATTCTGCAACAAGACAGCCAGGGAATCAGGCTTTGATGGCCTTCATTTTGTGGCGCAAAACATCAGCGAATACAAGCCCGCACACCTGGATATGTTGATCGCGCTTCATGCCTGCGATACCGCCACTGACCTGGCGCTCGCAGCTGGCATTCACAACAAAGCAAAAATCATCGTAGCAGCTCCTTGTTGCCACAAACAAATCCGCAAGGAAATGGCCACCCAAAACGAACTGGCACCACTGCTGCGCCACGGAATCCTGGAAGAACGGCAAGCCGAAATACTGACCGACGGCATTCGCGCCTTGCTCCTGGAAGCAGAAGGCTATCAAACCAAAGTTTTTGAGTTTATTTCTACCGAACACACCGCAAAAAACGTGATGATCACCGCGGTGCAGCCCGAAGATTTACGGGCAAGTGCACAAGAAAGCCGTCGACAAAAAGCGTTGGAGCAAATCACAGCACTAAAAAAGGGTTTCGGGATAAAGCAGCATTTCTTGGAAGTCATTCTACCACTTTAAAGGTTGTTCGCCGGTTCGTCTGATGCTCAGCTTCGGTACAACGGGTGCAGATACAGGAAGCCGCTGGCTGGGATTCGCCGTACCCAATCGCTGAAAGCCTTTCTGGGTCAAGCCCTTTGGAAATCAAATAATTGACCGCGCTCTGCGCCCGCCTCTGCGACAGGTTTTGGTTGTAGCTGTCATTACCCCTGCAATCGGTGTGGCTGCCAAGTTGAATCCGAATTTTGGGGTTTTGGCGCAGTACATCTGCCAGGCGATTGAGCGTGGGTTCTGCATCAGGGCGGATGTCCCACTTGTCGTAATCGTAGTAGATATTTTCCAGCACGATTTCCCGGTTGCGGAATATTTTATCCAACACGATTTCAATTTCAAAGGTCTGGACAGGGCTTTTGGGGTCTTTGGCGATGCCTTTGGTGCTGAATTTACCGCTATTCGAGAGATAGCCTGCCAGGGAAGCGGTGAAATTGTAGTCCATATTATCCGACAGTTCCATGCTGAAAAAACCATCTTCTTTGGTTGTGAACTGCTGCTTTTTTGCGCCAAAATCAGCCTGAACGGCTGCTTCGCTCAATGGTTTTCGGCCCAGTACCTTGCTGTTCGGATTAGCTGGATCGCTGAGGATTTTCTCCAGTATATAGCCTTCCAGCACAATTTTATGGGCAATTTGTTTCGCGGGTACGGTATCTACTACCAGCGGTTTGGGTGGAGGCACTCGTTGCTCAAAACGGTAAATATCATCGCCGCCGCGGGCACCTTCAAGATGTCGGTTACTGGTAAAAAATCCACTGCGAATGAGCGTACCCGGCACCGTTGGCGTGGTTTTATTGGTGTTCGGCAAGAGCAATAGGCCAAAGTCGTCGGCTCCGCTGTTTATCGGGGATTTCAGGTTTATGGGTGGTGCCCAGGCATTGCGCTCCGATTTGTAGGTACGGAAAATATCGAGCCCACCCATGCCCGGTATTCCATCAGAAGCGAAATACAGGGTATCGCCATCAATAGAGGGAAATAGCTCGTTGCCCGGAGTGTTGATGTTGCGGCTGAGCGATTTGGGCTCGTCCCAGCCTGTTTCGCTTTTTTTGTTGCGTTGGGCGGCATAAAGGTCGAATCCGCCCCAACCATCTGAATCGTTGCTGGCGAAATAAAGCGTGTTTCCATCGCTGCTCAAAGCCGGGTGCAAATAGTTAACTTTTTCTTTCTGAAAAGGCAAAGGAATCGCTTGCGACCAACTTGACTCATCTGCAAGTCGTTGCACGATATAAATCTTATTGTAGGCATCATCACCCTTATTAGGGCTTACCGCCCTGGAAAAGAACATTTCAGTGGCATTTTTATTAAAACACGGCACGCCCTCGTTCCCTTTTGTATTTATTTGATTGTCAAATGTTTGCGGACTTGCTCCGTTGGATTCTGTGATCATGATATCCATGAACTTGTTGCCCGTCCAGGTATAATTGTCTTTACTGAGGCTGAGTGCCCGGTCGCTCGTAAACACGATGCGCCCATCTGGAAAAAGTGTCGGGGCAAAATCGTTTTGTGGACTGTTGAACGGTGCCAGTTCGATGCTCAGCCCGTTGCCTGGCGCTTCTTTGAGCCAGCCTTCTGCAATGAGACAGGTAGTTATTTCGCGGCGGTATTCATAGCGCGACCCGATTTCAATGCCGAGTGCCGTAAATGCATCGCGGGCGGTGTCATAGCGTTCCAGTTTTTTCAAAGCAAAGGCCTGTGCTTTGAGGGCATCGGGACCGAAATTATTGCTCGAAGCCACTTTGAACCATTCGAGCGACTGTTCGTCATTGCCGTTGCGGCGGTATGCGTCGCCGAGCAAATAGGCAAGCTGGCCGCGTTCCTTACGGGTTTTGGCACGCGCCTGCTCTTTTTGGAGCATAGGAATGGCCACTGCAAACTGTTTTTGTTCGTAAGCGGTAGTGCCGTCCTTAATTTTCAAGGTGTAATTACAGGTGACCAGCAAAAGGCCGAGACCAATTAAGGCGAAGGGAAATACGTGTAGCTTTTGAAGATTCATAACCGGACTTTTAAAAAAAGGATTCTGGGTGCCTTAAGGTTCAAACAATTTAAGCAAATGACGAAGAAAGCGCGCCTCAAGTTGTGTTGAAAAAATATTTTTGAGACAAAATGATGTTATTTACGTCAGAAATGCGGCCTTGAACCTATGATTTTTTAAGTTAACAAATCCATTGTCGTCAATTTGTACGATAATCGCCTTAATTGTCGTTCTTCTTATCCCGATCTTTGAACTTTTGTTCCAAACCTGCTTATGACAAAATCACACCTGCTTGCAACAGCGCTTTTCGCTGGGATGCTCGCCACGCCTTCCTTTGCACAAATTGACAAAACAACCGCCAAGCCTCCTGTTTTGACTGAAAAGTCAGGAAAAATAGCCCCTGCTTCGTCTGAATCATACGATTTGGAAGCTTTCAAGCCAAGGGCTATTGATACGACGGCGGCACCAGTTGTGATTGCTTTTGGTTCTTGTAATAAAATGACCATGCCTCAAACGATGTGGCAGCATGTGGCTGCTAACAACCCCAGTCTATGGATTTGGCTTGGCGATATCATTTATGCCGATACCACGGACATGCGCGCATTGGCGGCACATTACAAATCTTTGAAAACGAACCCCGAATACAAAAAACTACGCGCCAAAGCACAGATTGTTGGCATTTATGACGACCATGATTATGGTTTTAACGATGCCTGCAAGTACTACCCCATGAAAGAGGGCGCCAAAAAATGCCTGCTTGATTTTCTGGATGTGCCGCTGAAAAGCCCCGTGCGCAACCGCGATGGCGCATACCAATCCTATACTTTTGGGAAGCCTGGTGAGCGCATCAAGGTCATCATCATGGATTTGCGCTGGTTCCGCGACTCCTTGGAACACGACCCGGCAAAAGGAAGGCGATACTACCCGAATATGGATGGCACCATGCTTGGAGAGGCGCAATGGGCCTGGCTTGAAAAAGAACTCAAAAACAGTACTGCCGACCTCAATGTCCTCTGTTCCAGCATACAAATATTAGCCGATGACCACGGTCATGAAAAATGGGGCAATTTCCCCAACGAGCGCAAACGCCTGCTAAAACTCATTGTTACTTCCAAACCCAAAAACCTGCTGATGCTCAGCGGAGATCGCCACATGGCAGAGGTTTCCAAAATGCACCTGGAAGGCCTACCCTACCCCCTCTATGATTTTACTTCAAGCGGTCTCACGCATATCCGCAGCGGTACCAGTGAGGTAAACAAGCTCCGAGTAGGTGACATGATACTCAAGAAAAATTTTGGCGTACTCAAAATCCGCTGGCACGAAGACTCCCCCATTGTCACGATGGAAGTAAGGGGGCAGCAGAATGAGTTGTTTCAAGAGGTTACGGTTCGGTATTAGAAACTATCTTTGCCCGATGGAATTCCTAAAACAACACGTTGAGGCGCTCATTTTTTCATCGCCGCAAGCCATACCAATTGTTGAACTTAAAACAGTCATGGAAGAAGTGCTGGGGGCTGAGATCACCGAAGCGGACATTTTGGCTTCTATTGAGCTTTCCAGGACACAATATCAGCAGGAACAATTTCCTTTTGAACTGGTAGAAATAGCGGGAGGCTGGCAGTTTCTATCCAAAGGAGCCTACCACAACAGCATTGCTGTTCACCTAAAACAGACTACCAAAAAACGTCTTTCTCAAGCTGCGCTAGAAACATTGGCGCTCATAGCGTACAAACAACCGGTGCCGCGCTCGGAATTGGAGGAAATCCGCGGCGTGAGCTGTGATTATGCCTTGCAGAAACTTTTGGACAAGGAACTTGTTTTTATTGTAGGGCGCAGTGACGGTCCAGGTCGGCCGCTGCTGTATGGCACTACTGAAAAATTTATGGATTACCTGGGCATCAATAGTCTGAATGACTTGCCCAAACCCAAAGATTTCAAAGAAGTTGAAAATAGCGTCGGAGAAGTGCCATCCCTGGAGGAATATACCCCTTCCGAATCCGCCCCTTATCCATCAGAAGGTTCATCCGACACACAAGCATAGTTATGGAATCCACGATCACACAACCATTGGTCAACCGAGTTGCCAACAGCCGGATCACTACCCTTGATCTTGAATCGCTTTATCCAAGCGGAGAAATCCTGCCATTCGACTTGAAAGGATACTTGTATATGGAATTGATCCTGAAGGAGAAGGATTTTCGGGAGGCGCTAAAGGCGCATGACTGGCAGCAGTACAAAGGAAAGAACCTGGCCGTTTTTTGCTCCACAGATGCCATTATTCCAATGTGGGCCTATATGTTGGTGGCCACTTACGCCACCCCTTTTGCCAACGATATTGCCCTTTGCAACCCCGAAAATTTTGTAGAAACGGCTTTCCAAAAAAAGATCAACGCATTGAATATCAGCGACTATGAAGGCGCACGCATTGTCGTGAAAGGCTGTAGCGACAAGCCAGTACCGGCTTCAGCTTATTTGGAAGTCACCCGGCGTTTGCAGCCAGTTGCGCAAAGTATTATGTTTGGGGAGCCTTGTAGTACCGTTCCCGTTTACAAGAGATCTTCATGAAGCGTCAGCAGCCTGCAAAAACTGCTTTTCGTACAAATCCCGGTACTTCCCATCCTCAATTTCGAGGAGCTTTTCATGTGGCCCAAATTCCATCACCTGCCCCTTGTCTAGCACGAGGATATTGGTCGCGTGACGGATGGTGCTGAGTCGGTGCGCGATGATGATGCTGGTGCGTTTTGCAATCAATTTCTCAATAGCATGTTGAATGATGGACTCCGATTCCGGGTCTATAGAGGAAGTCGCCTCGTCGAGAATCAGCACATCGGGGTTGAAAACCAGGGCACGAACGAAAGAGATCAATTGCCGTTGCCCCATCGAGAGTGTAGCGCCGCGTTCCATCACCTGGTAGTGGTATCCCCCAGGCAGCTTTTTGATAAATTTATGGGCTCCAATCATCTTGGCCGCATCAATGACCTGCTGCTCTGTGACGTTGGAGTCCCGCAGGGTAATATTTTCCAATACCGTGCCTGAAAAAAGGAATACATCTTGTAGTACCACGGCGACACGCCTGCGCAAGGCAAAAATATCAAATTCAGCAAGGTCATGCCCGTCGATGCGAATATGCCCTTGCTGGATGTCGTAAAAACGATTGAGCAGGCTGATAATGGTTGTTTTGCCGCTACCAGTGCTACCAACGATGGCCAGCGTTTCGCCAGGACTAATGTTGAAAGAGACATCCCGTAACACTGCATCTTTTTCAATGTCCTCCGAATAGGAGAACCATACGTGGTCAAAGGCAACTTCTCCTTTCAACTTTTGAGGCACAAAACTGCCGCTATTTTCCACTTTCTCGTCATTTTCAAGCAATTTAAAGACCCTTTCTGCTGCAATCAACCCCATTTGAAGGGTGTTGAATTTATCAGCCAACATCCTGATCGGACGGTAGAGCATGGAAATATAGAGCGGGAACGAGACCAGCACACCGATGCTCACCTCTCCAGAAAGTACCCCTCCGGCGCCATACCATACCATCAGGCCGATTGACAGCGCCGAAATAATCTCGACCACAGGAAAAAATATGGCGTACGCAAGAATGGCACGCAGGTTGGCGGAGGTATAGCCACGGTTTATTTCACGAAACTTCTCCGACTCGTTGGATTCAGCATTAAAAATCTGGACAATACGCATGCCACTGATACGCTCTTGCAAAAAGGCGTTCATCGTCGCAATATGATTGCGCACCTTTTCATAACTCTTGCGGACACTTTCCTTAAACCTGATACTGCCCCATATCAGCAATGGAAACACCGACAACACCACAAAGGTCAATTTCCAGGAGGTGAAAAACATCACCACCAACACCGCTACAATGGTGAGCAAATCAGCCAGAATGGTCACACTGCCTTCACTAAAAATGGTATTGATGGACTCAATGTCGTTGATGGTACGCGTGGTACTTTGACCAATGGGCGTTTTGTCAAAATAGCGGAGGCTGAGACTGTTTACGTGGTTGAAAACCTTTACGCGCAAGTCCCGAATGGTCGCTTGGCCCAGCCAGTCGGCATGGTACAAAAAGAAATAGCGCAGAATAACTTCCAGTATCAACAGCCCTAAAATAGCACAAGCCAGTAGGAGCATCCCATTCACGTCACCTGGAGTGATATAGTCGTCCACCATGGTTTGCAGGAGCTTGGGACGAACCACGGCCAAGGGCGCCAACACGACGGTCAGGAAAGCCGTAAAGTAAAAAGTGCCTTTGTAGGGGCGTACCATGCGCATCACCTGACGAAACAAGGAAAAGTTGAATTTTTTATTCTCGGCCATAACTGAGCGTTCAAACTCATTATTAAAGGAAAAGTTTTCTAAAAAGGGGCATAAATGTATGGCATCATAATTGCCCCACGACATAAGGATGCTTGTATTATCTTCGCCATTGCAGCTTACAAACAATTTCACCGTGAAAACATACTATTTGAAAACGATCTTCATCCTTGCCTCCTTGCTCTTTTCCCATTCCTTGTTTGGCCAAACCGACCGCATCAAAACGTTGGAAGAAAGCCTCCGTGGAGCTTCCGGCGCTAATCGGGTGGAAATCATGCTAAACCTTTCCGATGCTCATGAAAAAGCAGGCAAACTAGACAAAGCCGAAAGTATGGCTGCAGATGCTGCAGACCTTGCCCGTCGCATCAAAAACCTGGAACTACAGGCTGTTGCGCTAAATCGGGAAGGCACCATGATGTCGGCGCGCGGTAAGCGCAAAGCCATTTCCAGGTTTGAACAAAGCCTGAGCATCCAGCGCGACATAAAAAGCACCAACAAAACTCTGGCAATCAACAACTTGGAAAACTTGCGCGCCTTGGCAGAAAAATCAGGCAAATCAAAAGACCTGGCAGGTATTGAGGCACAAATTGTTCTACTCCGCAATGGCGGCAGTATTGGCGACCTGGCGTCTGATGTAAACCAGTCTTTAGAAGTGCTCAATGCCGTGCAACAACAGTTGGCCGACAACAACAGTAAATACCAGGAGAGTCAAACGAAGTTTCAACAGCAAAGCCAGGAGTTGCAGGCAGCCCTTGCTGCCCGGGAGGCTGTGATCAATCAAATGTCGGAGGAGCAAATGAAAACAGCCATGCTGCTGATGGAACAAAAGGTACTGCTCGATTCTGTATACTATCGCGCCGGCATGGATTCATTGGCTGTGTCGAATGCCAACCTTGCTTTGCGCGAATCTGACAGTAACCGCAAGTTTCAATACGCCATCATGGGGGTTTTGCTCCTCTTAGCGGGCGGGTCTACCTTTAGTTTTGTAAAGGCGCGACAAAACGCAAAAGTATTGGAGGCAAAAAACAAAACGATCAAGGAAGAGCAAACGCGTTCCGACAACTTGTTACTGAATATTTTGCCCTCCCTTGTAGCCGAAGAGCTCAAACAAAATGGGCGCACAAAAGCGCAGTATTTTGAAGATGTCAGCGTATTATTTGCTGACTTTGTGGGTTTTAGCCAAATTGCGGAACGCTTGTCGCCGCAACAATTGGTCACGGAGTTGGATACTTGTTTCCAAAAATTCGATGAAATAATTGCCAAACACGATTTGGAAAAAATAAAGACCATTGGAGATTGCTATATGTGCGCGGGCGGTTTGCCCCATGGCGGCGGCTCAAAAATGAGCAGTATCGTAGGGGCTGCGCTTGACATGCAGCAATGGCTGATGGTCTGGAACAAAGAACGCGACAAAAAAGGCCTTCCCAGATTTGATGCCCGCATCGGCATACACCGGGGCCCTGTTGTGGCAGGCGTGGTAGGTTCCAAAAAGTTTGCCTTTGACATTTGGGGCGATACCGTGAACGTTGCAGCAAGGATAGAGCAGGCTGGCGAAGGGGGACGCATCAATATCTCAGGAGAGGCTTATGCCCTCGTAAAGGACTTCTTTCCATGCAATTACCGTGGTAAGATTGCAGCAAAAAACAAGGGAGAAATCGATATGTACTTTGTGGTAAATGAATGATCTGGGTTATAACGTGACCCGCCCCCTGGTTTCTTAGAATAAGTTACGACAAATTCAGCTCCACCTGGCCACTCCTTGCTACTCTCCCCCCACCGGTTTCATATATTTTTTTGTTGAAAATCAAGCATTTGCCTCAAAAATTCCAATAAAAAATAGCTATTTTATACCGCAAACAGCAATCTACCCGACATTAGCATACTTTCCAAAAAACTTTAACATCCAAGGAGTCTGCCCCAGTGTAGAATTTCTTACATTTGTAGCGCATTAGATGTTTTTCCTCCTTTTACGGGAATTTTCAATCCACTCGCATTTTTAATAAAATTCGGTTACCATATGCTGGTAATACCGTCTTAATGTTGTTTAATCGTTACTTTAATCCTCATCTCTCATCTTTTTCATCCGGTTACCATACCAAAATTGTACATTCCCATGGGACAAACACTTACTCTATTCATTTTTCCTTCAAGACTTATTATTGCCGTGATGCTGGCCTTCGCATTTCCCAGCCTCATTATTGCCCAAGCAGTTCAGGTGTCCGTAACAGGCACCAATATTACTTGCTTTGGCAACTGCAATGGCACCGCTACCGCGCTCGGCTCGGGTGGTTGGGCTCCCTACACTTATTTGTGGAGCAATGGGCAAACCACCGCCACCATTACTGGCCTTTGCCCCGGTACATACTCCGTTACCGCTACGGACATTGACCTGGGGACTGGCGTTGGCTCCATTACCCTTACGCAGCCTACCCAACTTGGTGTCAATGTGAATGGCCAAAGCCAAATTTGTGGTTTAGCTCCCGACGGCTGGGCAGCAGCTGTCCCTTATGGCGGCATCCCACCTTACACCTATCTATGGAGCAATGGCGCTGCCACGCCGCAGATCAGCAACTTATCTAGTGGAACCTACACTGCAACAGTTACAGATGCCAATGGCTGCACAGCTTCCGGCAGCTTCAACGTTGAGTTTTGGGACGAAGGCGTTTGGATTATGACCACCCACACAGACGTCACTTGTTTTGGTTACAACAACGGCACTGCGTATGTCAGCGTCATGTCTGGCACCCCTCCCTACGGCTACGACTGGTCGAACAACGGCCCGCAAGACCCTGACACTGATCTGCCTACTGTCGTTGGTCTAGCCCCAGGCACTTATACCGTAACGGTGACAGATGCCAATGGCTGTTTCAATTTTACAAGTGTCACCATAGCACAACCAGCCTTATTGGTTTGCATCGGCTCTTCCCAACCCGCCAACTGCGGTCTGGTGGGCAGCGCGGCCATTTCAGCAACAGGCGGCACACAGCCATTCAACTATCTTTGGAGCAACGGCCAAACCACGCCAACAATCACGGTTCCCGCTGGCACCTATACCGCGACCGTGACAGATTCAAATGCCTGTAGCTGTTCCTCTAGTATTATCGTGCTCAACAGCAGCACGGCACTTACGGTGAATGTGTCACCTACGTCAAGTGCAGGATGTACCGTTGGCGGTAGCGCCGCTGCCACTGCTTCCGGTGGTTCTGGCAACTACACTTACCTCTGGGACAGCAACCCTCCACAAACTACCCAAACGGCGACCAACCTGAGCGCTGGTCCACATAAAGTCACCGTGACCGACCTCAACACTGGTTGTCAAGGCATTGGTACGGTTACCATACCTTCCGCGCCGCCTGTTACCGTGGTCGTCAACCTCGGGTCAAACGCAACTTGCCTAACTGGAGGGTCTGCCACGGCAGTTCCCGGCGGCGGCACCGCACCATACACCTACGATTGGTCGAACAACGGCCCACAAAACCCTGATACAGATGGCCCAACGGCGACAAACCTGCTGGCGGGCACGTATACGGTTACGGTTACTGATGCAGGTGGTTGTACCGCCTCTGCAACAGTCACTATTATGCAAACCCAAGGCCCATCTGTTACAGTAGTGGTCTTATCCAACGCTACTTGTGTGGCAGGCGGTAGCGCTACGGCCAATGCCTCCGGCGGCACTGCACCTTACTCTTACCTGTGGAGCTTTAACAGCCAAAGCACCCAAACAGCGACCAACTTGCCACCTGGAACACACCAGGTAACCGTAACAGATGCCAATGGCTGCGCTTCCATCGGTTCAGCAACCATTACGCAACCTGGCGCACCGACCGCTGTCATCTCCGGCAGCAGCCCTTCCAATTGTGGCAGCAACACAGGTTCTGCCACGGCCGGCGCCGGTGGCGGCACAGGCCCTTACACCTACGACTGGTCGAATAACGGCCCACAAAATCCTGATACCGACCTACCTACAGCTACTGGACTCGCTCCAGGTACCTATACCGTTACCGTTACGGATGCGGCCGGATGCACCGTCACCGCAATGGTGAGCATCGCTGCATCCTTGCCACCGATGGTGGTCATTACGGCCTCCAGCAACGCCAATTGCTCCACCCCTGGTAGCGCAACAGCCAGCGTTTCTGGCGGCACTGCACCTTTCACTTATTTGTGGACGAGTGGCGAAACCACGGCAACGGCCTTGAACCTCGCAGCAGGTGTGCACACCGTTACCGTTACGGATGCAAACAACTGTACCGCCACCGCTTCGGTAACCATCGGCTCCACCAACAATGGCATCAAAATTGGCGACTATGTCTGGTATGATAATGACCAAGATGGTTTTCAAGCTATTCTAGAAACCAATGGTGTTCCTAATGTAACCGTCAAGTTGATGAGATCTGGCCCAGATGGCATTTTTGGCACACCCGACGATGTCACCGTAGCAACAACCATGACCAATGGCGCTGGCTACTATTACTTTGATTGTGTGACACCAGGAACCTACGTGCTGATGTTCAACGGCATTCCTGCCGGATACCAATGGACAAGCAAAGATGCTGTTCCCAACGACTGCAAAGACAGTGATGTGAAGCAAAATGGCAAAACAGACGCATTTACCATCGTTGCTGGTCAGGGTGAAAACCTATGTTTTGACGCAGGTATCCATACTATTTGTATACCGCTAATTAATGGCGGTTCCATTTGCTGCAACCAAACGATCTGTGAAGGCCAAACGCCAGCGCAGATCAACAACTCTCTCTTGCCTTTTGGTGGTAGTGGTACCCTTGAATACATGTGGCTGCAATTCATTTCCATCGGTGGTGCGCCACCAAACTGGATTGGCATCCCCAATTCCAACAGCCCTAACTACCAGCCTGGCCCATTGTTTGAATCTACCCGATTTATGCGCTGCGCCCGTCGGGTTGGATGCAATGATTGGATAGAGTCAAATTATGTTCAAATAACAGTCTTGCCTGCTGGTTCAACTGGTTGCGTTGGATTCACAACGATCTTTCTTGTTTCACCACATGGGCCAAGTTCTGTGGAAGTGTCCTGGGCAACTTATCCTGAAGCTACAGAGTACATGTACACGGTGCAGCACTCTACCAATATGCTACAGTGGACCAACCTGGAAAACCTAATCGGCAAGCAGGATCCACTCCATGAGAACAACTACAAGTACATGCACGAAACGCCAGCGAACGGTAAAAACTTCTACCGCATCAAACGTGCTACGGCTGGTGGGCAAATTGCTTATACAGATCAACGCGAGATTGACATTGCGTTTGCATCCAATGAATCGGTGCGCATCACGCCAAACCCGGTTGTTGACAAGCTGACAATCATGAACTTGCTTGCCTTTGATGGCGATGTTACAGTAACGATCACTTCTACCAAAGGTGATGTACTGCACACGGAGACCATTAAACAAGGTAAAATAGAAGTGATTGAGCTGCCATTTGGCAACCTGCCTTCTGGCATGTACTTCACCCGCATTCGCTTTGCAGATGGATCTTCTAAAACATTGAAGATTACGAAGATTTAAAGTGAACATTATTAAATTGAAAGCCCTTGGCCAGGTTTGGCCAAGGGCTTTTTTTGTGGCTAAATCCTCTTATTCCAACCCATCTGAAAATAAAAGGGCACCATCGGTGTGGCCTTAAAATCCTGGGAAACAACCTTTCCTATTTTCAAATAAACATCGTTTTTCCTAAACGAAAAGCCCGACTGTATCCCGTAGGAAACATTTCCCGCAGTGGGCAGATACCAACCGTCCTGCACATAAGGAAAATCTTCCCGCGCCAATGGGCGGTGTTTAAAATGAGTGACGATGGCCTTGTCGTGCGCAAACTCTCCGGCGACAAACCATCGGGGCTTGAAATACCCGATGGTACCTGATATCTCACTGCCAAAGCTCGCCAGGCGCACCAAATCGTTTTCATAACGCCTAAAGTTGCCCATGACACGAACGGTCGCGGAAAAATTGCCCAAGCGTGCGACTTCAGCTTGAGCGCCGAATTTTGTTTTCAAGTCGTCAAACGGATGCTCTCCAGCAGGCGAGGAATATTCCATGTTTAGGACGATAGGGATTTTTGTGGCCAACTTATAACCATAGCCTACACCCCAGGTGATGCCGTAATCAAAACCAGCATTGAGGTTGAGGATATGTTTTTGCCCGATATCAAAGCTGCGCCAATTGATATTTTGAGCCATTGGGGCGTGAGCAAGCCCCAATAAAGCAATCAGAATGTAAAGAAATGTGCTATTTTTCATGGGTGTTTTATTTTAATTCGTTGAGGTATTGGAGCATTGTTGGAAAGGTGTTGTTCCAGCCAGTTGGGAAAGAAAGCATATCGTGGCCAGCCCCGAGGGTTTTGAAGAGCTGCACATTTGGATAGGCTGATGACACTTTTTGAGCGTGCGCAAGCCCATAAGCTTTGTTGTTTTCGCTGTAAATAAAAAGCACTTTGGTTGTGAATTGCCCCAAATTGCCCGTCCAGTTGGGGTTTTCCCGATCTCCCAATTCCAGATAGGCATCGAAGGTAACCGCGCCGGGTCGCCAGCTGGGGAGCTTGCCTTCATTGCCCGTCGGGCTTTCTTTTGAATCTCCAACAGCGGTTAGCATTTGAAACTTGTAATCCAACACCTCATGCTCGTCTGTTTTCCCCGTGATCATTTGATCAATGTAGATGGCATCATTTAACCCTTCGGAAAAGAATTTGAATTTTCGGGAACGCGCAATGTAGTCTTCCACATCCGCCCAAATAAGCCCTCCTGGTTCGCCCAAAATGACCCCGTCCAAAGCAGTCGGGTAGGTATTGATAAAAATACTGGCCAACATAGCCCCCCAGGAGTGACCAAGCAAAAAGACCTTTTGTTGGGGAGATGTGCGGTAGTGACCAATCACGCCGTGCAATTCCTCTACCAAAATTTGAACGGACGTGTAGGAGGACTTGGGGAATCGCTGTGACAGACCGGCACCACGTTGGTCATAAAATACGACACGAAACCCTTTGTCGGCGAATGCTTTGCAATTCAACAGGTAGCTGTAATCTGACCCTGGTCCGCCGTGAAGTACTACCAACAGCGCACTGTCCGGGTGCCCGAAAGCTTCGGCGTGCAATTGAGCGCCA
>JBBRWA010000008.1:0-44268 GCA_038246345.1 Chitinophagales bacterium | reverse complement strand
TCGGTTTCCACGATATGCGCCTGTCGCAGGCGCGTAAGCTTTTGTTGCACCAGCTGCCGTTCCTGTCCAAAATCTTTTATTTCTTCGAAACTGTAGTTCATGGCTGCAGTTTTATTTTCAGCACTTGAATCTGGGTTTCAAGTTTCTGGATTTCTTGTTCGTAGGCAAACTGCCGGGAAGCATCGGTTTCGAGCAGCAGGGCGGATTGTAGTCGTTGTTGTTTCTGGGTCGCCAGGGACAGCTGTGCTTCGGCCCCTTCGCGTTCGAGTATGTTAATAGGGCGAAGCTTTGGGTGCATTATTAACAGGGGAGGATTCGGGCGCAGCGGCGTTTTCACCCGTCATTTGTTGCACCAGTTCGTACAAACGCCGCACCACTGTGGTGAATGCTTCGTTGATATTGCCCCATTGGTCTACGGGGATCAAACGTTGGGAGTCTAGACTTTTGGGCAAAAACGCATAATGGGAATAAGGCATCAGCTCGAACAGGCAACTGCGCAACAACACGGGCACGATTGTGCAATGCCCCGCAGCTTGGCGCTCCATGGCCAAGGGGACTTCTATGGTGTTGATGTATTCCGAGGCGGTATAGTCGCTGCTGACGAGCAGCACCACAATATCAGCCTGGGCAATGCTGTCTTTTATCGCTTTGTCCCATTGCTGGCCAGCGGGGATTTTTGAATCTTCCCAAACAATGATTTTGCCCGACTTGACCAGGGGCGCGGTTTGGCTGAGGAGCTGATCGAGCAGCTGTCGGTCGCTTTTGTTCTGGGAATAGGAAATGAAAACTTTAAGTGGCGTTGTCATTGGGTGTAGGCGGTATTTTGTTCTTTAGATGTGGGGCATTAATATCAGTTTGAGGCCATTGAAACCAATAAACCTGTCATGGCAAAAGTAGATAATATTTTCTATGGCGAATGAAAAGCATTGGTAAAAACCTCGTAGGTCTAATAGCGCAAAACGCCACGAGCCGCCCCAATACAACATCAGAGCGGCTCGTGCCATCAAAAAGACTCCAGAGGTTAATTCCCTCCTTCGTTCTCCACATTCTTCAAACGCTTATTCACCTCTTCCACCGCCCGGCGCTGCGCGTCCTGGTCCACCAGGTTCGCTTCCTGTGATTGTACATTGTTCACCAGGTCTTGCTCGGCCTTTTGGATTTTTGATTTCCAGGATTCAATGTCTTTGCGCAAGGTTTCATTGTCGCGCACCAGCTTCTTTTGGGTATTTTCCAAGTCTTTGAGCTTGTTCTCTTCGTCTTTCAGGTCGCCACTGACGGCTTCGCGCCGGATGTCGAAATAGCACTGTTGGAGGGAGCGCATCATTTCATCGGCGCGGCCGCGGTTGTCGCGGCTGTTGAGGAAATAGGTGCCAGCATCAACCCAGACATTGAGGGAGGATTTGTTGCCTTCTTCCTCTATCGTGGAATAAATGGCAAATGGCTGATCGCCCATAAAGGCTGCACTGAGCTTGGTGGCAGTCCATTCGCCCTTGCTTTTTTTGAGCTTGGCGTTGAAGTTTTTCTTGGCGAAGTCGCGCCAGATTTTTTCAATGGATTTGATATCTGTATCTGAAAACTCCATGCGGAAGCAAGGACGGCTGCCAAACGACATTACACGTGTTGTTTCACGCACCACATTCCACTGGGCATTGGCCGTAATGGAAAAGAGAAAGGAGCAGAGCAGAATAAGGAAGGATTTGTTTTTCATATAAATAGATTTTTAAATTTAAAATGGAAGCAATTTGCTTTTAGACGCTGAAAAGAGCTTTGCGTAACAATCGAATACCAACAAAGGTAAAACGTCGACACTCTCTTTGGTTACACTGCTCCTGAAAAAATGGGGCAGGTGCGCAGAAAAAAATCTTCTCTCGCCGTCATTTCCAGCTTTTTTTCTGGTGTTTTATCCTCATACCCGGCCAGGTGCAGCACGCCATGTGCCATTACCCGGCATAGTTCGGCTTCAAAAGAAACCCCCACAGTTGTAGCGTTGTCCCGAACCCGGTCGACGCTGATAAACACATCGCCATGCACCGTATCGTCCGCGTATGGAAAGGTAATCACATCTGTGTAATAATCGTGATCCAAATATTCTACGTTGATGGCGCGCAAGTGTTCGTCGGAGCAGAATATAAAATTGACCTCTGTCAATACTGTTTGCTCTACTTCGGCGATTGATAGCAACCACTGGGCCAGTTGCTCTTCTTGTGGGAGCTCAAATATCACATCTTCAAAGTAGAAGGAGACGGGCGATTCCGGCAGTTCATCCGGTAAAATTGGAAAATCCATGTTGAAGGAATGGGCTATAAACAGCGAACCTCTGAAGGTACATTCCTTCAGAGGTTCGTCGTTTGTATTAGCAGAAAAATCAAGAAATTTTAAAACGCATTTCTACGGTGCTGCCGCCACGGGAGAAACAACATTCATCACTTAAGTTGCGCATCAACAACAAACCGCGACCGCCACAGCATTCGATAAGTTCTTGGCAGGTTGGATCAGGCACTTGACATGGATCAAAACCAGGTCCTTCATCACTCACAAGCACAGACAGGGAATCCTGTTGGTGTTGGAAAGAAATGGATACATGTTTGCGCTGATCGCCTTGGTTGCCGTGCAGAATGGCGTTGTTGACTGCTTCGGTGAGGCTGACAAGAATATCTCCTTGTTTGCCTGGGGAAAGGTTGTAGCGGGTAGCTACATCAAGAACAAATGGTTCGACTTTGGAAACTTGTTGAGGGTCTGAGGGGAGGGTAAGGTTGGTGTGTAAGTCGCTCATTCGCATAAGTTTCGTTAAAAATAGGCTTAAAAAGCCTGTGGAACACAGTATGATGGCACTTCTACTAAACAGCGACGCAATCGGATTATGAAAATATCGCTGGCATTGCTCTCAGGACGGACTACACTAAAACATTGCTACAAAATTAAGGGAATCTTAACATACAGTGCAAGTTTTTTGACAAAAATATTTCAAAAAATCCCAAAAAATCGTGCTCACCTCCATTTTACCCTTAAATCCCACCGTATTCTCTAAAACTCGGCACTGCCAGGGAATCTAGGAAACGCAATTACGTCCCGGATATTGGTCATACCCGTAACAAATAACACCAAACGTTCGAAGCCCAAGCCAAAACCTGCGTGCGGGCAACTGCCAAACTTGCGGGTATCCAGGTACCAATACAGCTCTTCCTCCGGGATATGCATCTCCTGCATCCTTGTTTTGAGTCTTTCCAGCCGCTCTTCACGCTGTGAGCCGCCAACAATCTCGCCGATGCCTGGGAAAAGAATGTCCATGGCCGAAACGGTTGGACCAGGAACACCTTCTTTTGGCTCGTCTTGCCGCATGTAAAAAGCCTTGATTGCTGCCGGGTAGTTGGTCAGGATAACTGGCTTCTTGAAATGCTTTTCCACCAAGTACCGTTCATGCTCACTCTGGAGGTCGGCGCCCCAGCCCTCAATCGGAAACTGGAACTTGCCCTTTTTGTTGGGGTTGGAGTTTTTGAGAATATCAATCGCCTCGGTATAGGTGAGGCGCTCAAAACGGTTGTCGATGATAAAGCGCAGTTTTTCTGTGAGCGCCATTTCGCTGCGCTGGTCCTGTGGTTTAGCCTTTTCTTCTTCCAACAGCCGGTCTTCCAGGATTTTAAGATCGTCGGTGCAGTTTTCCAAAGCATAACCAATGACATAGCGGAGCATGTCCTCTGCCAAATCCATGTTATCACCCAAATCGTTGAAAGCAACCTCTGGTTCAATCATCCAGAACTCAGCCAAGTGCCGGGTGGTGTTGGAGTTTTCAGCCCGGAAAGTAGGGCCAAAGGTGTACACATCGCCGAGGGCCATGGCGCCAAGCTCTGCCTCCAGCTGCCCGGATACGGTCAGGTTGGTAGGCCGACTGAAAAAGTCTTTTGAAAAATCAATGCCACCCTTGTCGGTGCGCGGCATGTTGTCCAGGGGCAACGTGGTCACTTGGAACATCTCCCCTGCCCCTTCGGCATCGCTGGCGGTAATGATGGGCGTGTGCAAATAGTAGAAACCGCGGTCGTTGAAGAACTTGTGCACTGCAAACGCCAGGGCATGGCGAATGCGAAACACGGCGCTGAAGGTGTTGGTCCGGAAACGCAGGTGTGCGTTTTCCCGCAAAAACTCCAAAGATTGGCGCTTGGGCTGCAAAGGAAATTCATCCAGGTTGCAATCGCCGTAAATAATGATCTCGCTGGCCTTCAGCTCTACCTTTTGGCCCTTGCCCTGGCTTTCAACCAACAGGCCGCGCGCACCAATGGCCGCACCAAACTTGATGCGCTCGATAATAGCGGAATCGGTATTTTCAAAATCAACCACCACCTGTAGGTTGTTGGCCGTAGAACCGTCGTTGAGGGCAATAAATTGATTGTTGCGGAAGGCTTTTACCCAACCTTTTACCAATACTTCTGTGCTGACAGGCTCGCTGCGGAGGATTTCAGCTATTTTAATACGCTGCATTACTTGTGTGGATTCGTTGTATGTCTCGGAAAAAGAGCCGCAAAGGTAGTGGAATTGCACACGATTTCAATACTGGGGCTAAAAGTTGCGAGAGGGTTCTACTTTTGCGGCAGAAAGAAACCTGAGCCGAACTTGAAAAAAGGGATTCTGTTGGCAGAACAATGCCGGAGACTGGGTTGTTTCATGTTCGTTTCTTAGAGCATTCAGCGCTATCCTACCATTATTCACGACGAATCAAAAAAAATGTTCATCGAAGTTTTTAAAAGTAAAATCCACCGGGTAAAAGTCACAGAAGCCAACTTAAACTACGTAGGCAGCATCACCATTGATGAGGACTTACTCGATGCGGCCAATATCCTGGTGGGCGAAAAAGTGCAAGTTGTAAACAACAACAATGGGGAGCGCTTTGAAACGTACACTATACGCGGGGAGCGGGGCAGCGGCATTATCTGTCTGAATGGAGCAGCTGCACGTCGGGTGCAGGTTGATGACATTCTGATCGTTATCGCTTATGCGCACCTGACACCGGAAGAGGCCAGAACATTTGAGCCGACGACAATATTCCCGGATGAAAACAATCGATTGGTGAAGGGAGGATAATGCATAAAACGTGACATCCTTATTTTTGATGAAAGAATTAAGGAGAGAGTCAGACCTTTATTTATAATTATTGGTCGGACAATGAAAAATCGTCAGACTAAATACCCCTCGTCTGACCACTTTTCGTGGTCAGACGAATAAGTTATGACAAATTCAGCCCCTCCTGATATAACATGAGCCACCCCGAAACTTCGAGGTGGCTCATGAATTGCCCTGAAATGTCAACCAAGCTTTCCCTTACACCGAAAAACTCTCTCCGCAGCCACAAGTGCGCGTAGCATTCGGGTTATTAAAGGTAAATCCTTTGCCGTCCAGCCCCCCGGAGAACTCCAGGGTAGTATTGAACAGGTATAAAAAGCTTTTCAGGTCAGTCACCACTTTTTCACCGTTGTCTTCAAATACCTGATCGGTAGGCTTCGACTCGTTGTCGAAATCCATTTTATACGACAAACCAGAGCATCCCCCAGAGGTGACACTGACCCGGATGAAAAAATCCTCGGCAACTTTGCCCGATTGGCGGACTTCCTGAATTTTTTGCTTGGCGCTTTCTGAAACGTAAATCATGATGGTTGGCTGTTGGCTGTTGGCTGTTTGCCATTGGCTATCGCCAATGGTCAACTGCTTAATAGCTATTAACAAGGGCGAAAAAATTATGCAGTTACAGCAGCAGCATCTACCGTAATACCGTTTTTCGCACGGTAATCACTAATGGCTGCTTTGATGGCGTCTTCTGCCAATACGGAGCAGTGGATTTTCACCGGCGGCAAAGCCAGCTCTTCCACGATGTCCATATTATCGATACCTGCGGCTTCGTCGAGGCTTTTGCCTTTGAGCCACTCTGTAGCTAGGGAAGAAGACGCGATGGCTGAACCACAACCAAAGGTTTTAAATTTTGCGTCGCGGATCAGGCCGCTTTCTTCGTCCACTTCAATTTGGAGGCGCATGACGTCACCACATTCGGGTGCACCGACCAGGCCGGTACCAACGTTTTTCGCCGCTTTGTCCAGAACACCTACATTGCGTGGGTTCTTAAAATGTTCGAGTACTTTTTCTGAGTATGCCATATCGTGTACAGAGGTTGTTGTTAAGTTCGGTTATTTCTTTTTAAAAATGCTGTAATAAACTCCCATCACAGCGTAATAAATGCGGTAAAGCATCTTTGTAAATGGATCCATGTTTAATTTGATAATTAGCTAATTATCAAATTAATCAATGAGTTGCCCAGTCAATTTTCGTCAAATCCACGCCGTCTTGGTACATTTCCCAGATGGGCGAGAGTTCCCGCATGTGGTTCACTCCATTAGCGACCAATTGAATGGCATCATTCACTTCTTCTTCAGTCGTAAAACGGCCTAGAGAAAAGCGGATACTGGAGTGTGCCAGGTCATCGCCCAGTCCCATGCCCACGAGAACATAAGAAGGCTCCAGGGAAGCAGAGGTACAAGCTGAGCCGGATGACACGGCGATATTTTGGTTAAAAGTCATCATAAGCCCTTCTCCTTCAACGTGTTTGAAAGAAATATTACTTACGTGTGGCATACGGCTGTTCTCGTTACCATTGACTGTTGTTTCTTCGAGTTTGGTCAGTTCAGCTTGCAGGTGATCGCGTAGCTTGCTGATACGTGCCGCATCTTGGCCCATTTCCAGGCGGGCAATTTCAGCTGCTTTGCCAAAACCTACGATACCGGGCACGTTCAGGGTGCCAGAACGCATGCCGCGTTCGTGGCCGCCACCGTCCATTTGGGCCGTAACCTTTACCCTGGGGTTCTTACGACTTACATAGAGCGCGCCTACCCCTTTTGGGCCATACATTTTGTGGCTGGTAAAAGACATCAAGTGCACCCCAATGTCACGTGGGAGCGTTGGTATCTTTCCAACAGCTTGTGTGGCATCCGAATGGAACAATACGCCGTGCTTTTCACAGATCATAGCGATTTCGCGCATGGGCTGGATCACGCCAGTTTCGTTGTTGGCCCACATGATGGACACAAGAATGGTATTGGGCTTAATGGCAGCCTCGAGGTCTGAAAGGCTGACAAGTCCGTCTTCCTGTACTTTCAAGTAGGTGATTTCCGCGCCTGATTTTTCAAGGTGCTTGCAAGTATCAAGGATCGCCTTGTGCTCCGTTTCAGCGGTGATGATGTGGTTGCCTTTTTTGGCATACATTTCAAACACGCCTTTGAGCGCCAGGTTGTTGCTTTCAGTAGCACCCGAAGTGAAGATGATTTCCTTGTCTTCTACCCCCAACAGTGCAGCAATTTGCTCGCGGGCATAGTCCACAGCATCTTCGGCTTCCCAGCCAAATTGGTGGCTACGGCTGGCTGCGTTGCCATGTTTTTCGTAAAAGTAAGGGATCATAGCATCTACTACCCGGGGGTCACATGGCGTTGTGGAGTTGTTGTCCAAGTATATCAGTCGTCGCTGGCTCATTTCTTATTTAGATTTAATCAATTGCAAAGGTAAACAGGTTGAACGTAAAAATGTTTGCCAATTTTAGCATGAATTATCCTTAAAGAATAATGAATGGGTGGCAAATAGATGTTTTAGGAGCGGTGTCAGAATAACTCCTCCATTTGATGCTCTTATTTTGCCGCCAACCGTCCAATCTTTTTCGTTAAATAGTGCCCTCCATTCGCCTTAAAAGATAGTTGGCTGACACCAAAATAATCGGCATTAAATGGGGAAGTTATTCTGACACTGTTCCTTACTTTTGCGACATCATGCCAAACAAAGATTTATTTTCAGAATTCCCCTCCATCACCAAAGCTGATTGGATCAAAAAAATTACTAAAGATTTGAAAGACAAACCTTTAGGAGACTTAGATTGGAATATCAGCGACGACCTGCGCATATCACCTTTGGTGCATGCGGAGGATTTCGAAGCGCCGCAACAGCCCATATCATTACCGGACTCCGGATGGGAAATTTGTGAAGCAATTCTGGTATCGGCCCCCGTAAAAGCCAATGCACAGGCATTGGAGGCGCTTATTGGCGGCACAGAGGGCTTGACATTTGTGTTCGAGACCGCGCCAGATTGGGCCGCGTTTGAACAGACTTTGGCTGGCGTTCACCTCGATTTTATTGGACTGCATTTTGCTGGCCAAGGGGTCAGGGAGAATCCAGCGGGCATTTTTGGCCACTTGTTGCGCCTGGCTAAAATACTCAATATCGACACCCGATCGCTTCATGGCTCCACAGAATACGACCCTGTTCAAACAGGGGGCATCATCGATTGGCGCTATCTGGTTGATTTGCTGGAACTTGCACAAACGTCCTTTCCCCATGTCAAAGTTATTTCCCTCGACTTTTCCAAGGATGAAAACCCCGCTGTTGCTTTGGCTGAAACCTTAAAAAAGGCCAACGAATACTTTTCCAAGCTTTCAGCA
Source organism: Chitinophagales bacterium (assembly GCA_038246345.1). Classification (GTDB taxonomy): domain Bacteria; phylum Bacteroidota; class Bacteroidia; order Chitinophagales; family Saprospiraceae; genus M3007. Next base: position 35,809 of record JBBRWA010000008.1, on the reverse strand, counting down.
CGCGGCTTTTCCGTGGAACACGCTGCTTCGTTTATCCAGTTTTCCATGCCAATCGGGAAAAGTTATTTTCTCGAAATAGCGAAAATAAGGGCATTCAAGTTGCTCTGGGTCAATGTGTTAAAAAGTTGGAATGCGGCACCTGTTTACCCCAGTATTGCAGCACATTGCCAGGCAACAACCTATACCGACGACTTATACACCAACATGATTCGCGCCACGACAATCGCCATGTCGGCAGTCTTGGGCGGCGCTGACAGGCTTACGGTGCTGCCTTATGACTCCAACAGAGAAGACATGGCAACCTACCCCCCCGCCTTTGGCCGAAGGATCGCCCGCAATGTGCAGCACCTGATGAAAATGGAGAGTGGCCTCGATCTGGTTAATGATCCGGCAGCAGGGAGTTATTACATTGAAAAGCTGACAATTTTACTGGCAGAAAAGGCTTGGGAAGCGTTGGGCGTTTCCGCTAAGCAATAGATATGCTTAGCCCTTTTGTCTCAGCAGCATGTATAGGTACCCAAACCCTGTCAGCACAGAATCTACCCGATACACCGATTTTATGTGCGGAAAGCCCCGGATGCTGTCCTGATCCATTTTGTCATTTCGGAGCAGCCAATCCATTTCATTGACGATGCAGCTATCCAACGATGCTCCGTCAAAACTGGCATGCAGGAGCAAGGTGCCACTCAGGTCGGCATGATTCAGGTTCGCTTGGCCGAAGCGGGTATTCCGAAGGTCTGCGCCATTCATTTTGGCACCGCGTAAGTTGGCCCCGTAAAAATTGGCATTGCGCAAGTCCGCTGATTCAAAATATGCGTTCTGCAAATTAGACTCCCGCAACCTGGCTTCCTGCAATTTTGCCCGCGCAAAAATGGCTCCGCTCAAATTGGCATTGCTTAAATTGGCTTTGGTAAAATTCGTTCCATCCAGCACGGCTTCAGAAAGATCTGCCGCAAACAGGTTAATTTCTCCGAGGTACTCCCCCGACAAAACCGCTCCTTTCATGTCAGCGTATCTAAAATCTGCAGCCTGAAAAATGCGCCGCAGGGTATTATTGTCTAGTTGGCTCGTCACTATAGAGATCAACAATTGTCCCCGCTCCGGGCTAACCTCCCTGGCAATCAAAGTATCGCCATCCAGGTAACGGTAAGGCCGAAGGCTTTTGCTCAAGGCTATCACCCTGCCGACCAGTTGTGGCGACAAATCCCGAGTTCCTGGCTGTCCAACATCTGATTTCAATTCTTTGTCTATGGCATCGAGCAAATTGCCCATCAAAAAGATGAGGGAGCTTCGACGATCCGCCTCCTGTAAATAAGTCTGTTGCTCCAGGCGGAAGTTCTGGCCTTCCAACAAGTTATTTTGTTGGGTGAGCAATTTGTTTTGGTTGTAAATCAATACAGTGCCCAACAGCCCTCCAAAACTAATAAATAATGTATTGAAAATCAAAACGATCCAGCGCCGGAAGCTCATCCAAGAATACCAGGCAAATATCTTGGTGAACATCCCATCAAAGTCCGTTTTTGCCTGCTTGAAATCGCGATTCCAGCTATTCAAAAAAAGTGCTTGGCCAAGTTCCTTTACCTCCTTCAAATCTGTGTTTGACACCCCAAACATGGATTTCAACACTTTTTCCTTGAAGGTGACCACAAAAAATGCCAATATTGCCAGCACCCCAATGATGACCACAAACACGAGCAATATGGAAGAAATATGTTCGCTCAGGCTGGTCAGCCCCGTCAAGGACAATAAGCCGCCAAGCAGTATCCCAATGGCGAGGGCTACAACGGTACGCGACCAAACATCGATGCTATGCGACGCATTTTGCGCTGGCCTTTTTAGTTCATTTTGCTCCAAAATAATCAATGGTGGTGCCCGCCTGGCCCGTGCACGTGGCCGTGCTCCAGCTCAGCAGCTTCCGCCTCGCGCAAGGCTTCAACATGACCCGTAAAATACAGGTCAACACCTGCCATTGGGTGATTAAAATCGAGCTTGACGGTTTCGTCGCCAACGGATGCAACCATGCCATTCAAGCGATTGCCGTCCTGGTCTTGCAAAGGCAACATGTTACCGATTTCAAGCAAACCATCTGGAATTTTGCCATCGTCGTCAAAAATCGACTTAGGCACCTCTACCAGCGCGGCCTGATCATAAGGGCCATAAGCTTTGTCAGCAGGAATACCGAACGCGAATTTATCGCCTTCTTTTTTGCCCGCTAATTTCTGTTCGAAATCCGGGATCATCATGCCAGCGCCAAAAATGAAAACCAGGGGTTCTTTGCCCTCTGTTGACTCTACCAGTTGCCCGTCTGCGGTTCCTTCGGTAAGGGTGTAGTGTACCGATACTACCTTATTTAATTCAATGACCATTTGATGCTACTTTAATAAAACGGCAAAAAAGCCGTTTTTGGTGAAAAATGGCCGCAAAGGTAGGGCTTTTTTGATTATTTTCAAGGAATCACCCTTGAATCTCTTTTTCAAGTTCCTGCACCACCAGCTCCGCAGTCCGCCAATCGGACTCCATTTTTGAGGCATCGATATGGCCGGAAAATACCGCTGCTTCGCATGTCTGCAGAATGGATAAAAATGCTTGTACACGAACGGGCGTAACGCGACGTTCGGCCAGTTTGGAGCGGAGCACCGCTTGGGTCAATTGTGCTGGCGCAAGATTGAGCCGTACCGCGATGTATTGTTGTAAAGATTTGAGCAGCTCATTGTAGAATATTTCTGGCGCTTCCTCCTGTACCAGGTTTCCAACTTTGGCAAAGCGGCGTTGGGCCATACTGGCTCTTTCTGTACTTGACAACTGAGGTTGCGGCACTACCCTGGCTTTTCTATTCCTGAAAAAAAACACCCCTGCAAAAATCAAAAACGACAACAATAACACCCACAAAAAAGCGGGAGAACCAACAATATTGATTGCCTTTTCCCACATCCCCACCTGGATAGCCGTTTGCAGCGGCAACGGCATTGTGTCGATTGCAGCAACTGGCTTATAATTTGGCCCTGCAACCACTTCAACCCGAATCGGTGCTGCTGTTATGGTGCAATATTGATTGCTATCAATGTCAAAATAGGTAAGTGTTGGTACAATCTCGTGAATGCCGGGCTCTTTGGCAAGGATCACGTATTCCAGCTTCTTTTTATGGACTATTTCCGTTTCGTTTTCGATTTCAGTCTCCTCTACAATCCTGGGTTCAAATATCTCGCATGTAGCGGGCACCGCAATTTTGGGTGCAGCAAAACGACGTGAATCTCCGTTTCCCCGCAACAACACTGTCAAAGTCAATGCATCATCGGTCGTCATGTAGTTGCTGTCTGCCCGAACCTCCCAGGAATAGTGTCCAACCCCACCGGTAAATCTATCTGGATGTGGTTCTGGAAGCGGCATTATGGTAACATTGATGGGCTGGGAAGTTAATGTAACGGGCTTGGGGCCAATCAGGAAGCCCTGTCCTCCAGCTTGCTCAATGCCAACCCTGATTTGAGCGGCACCTATTGTCAAGTTGCCTGATGTTTGTGGAAAAACTGCTTCTTCGTGCAGTGTTTTTACGGCGTATTTTTTGCCTTTAATTGTTTGATACTGGAGCTGTGTATTAAAGTGTCGCTTTTCTTTTGAATAAAACCCTTCAAAATCTGGCATCGAAATGAGGTCAGCACCTTCTATGGCCAACCTGGTATAAAGCTTGAGATTCCAAACAAGTTGTTCGCCTGGAAATGCTTTTTGTTTGTTCAAGCTACTGGCAATGAACACCTGATCATCGCCTGCGGGCACTGTCACACCGCCCTTTGAGCTGGGCGCCGACAGCACTTTTATGCTGAATGGCGGCGTCTTCAGGCCGCGTCCGCCAACGTAAACGGTAGCCGCCCCGATGCTGAATAAGCCCGTTTGAGTTGGTACAAGGCTATAGGACCAAGATTGGCTCGTGCGAGATTGGCCTTTTTCGAAAGTAAAGCCCCTTAATTCGGAGACACCGCCCGTTGAGCTGAAGGTTTGGAAAGAAGGCGGACTAAAACGCTGTCCTTCTGCATTTGTAAGCGTAAAGGTAAGATTGAAAGGAACGCCCACAATTGCTTCGGTTACATCTGAGCTTGTAACAAAAACTGGCGATTGGCCAACAAGCGTTGGCGATTGCCAAAGCAGTAACGCAACAGCCCCCAAAGCCTGGAAAGCCTTGGAAAATGTACGGTGGTGCGAAAGCGTGATGCCAATCATGGATGTTTTGAAACCTAGGAATCGACCTGGTTAATATTGCCAATTCTTAAGGTCAAAATTAAGCGCGAATAGTTGAAATCAGGAAATGTAATTCAACAAAAAACAATTGCCGATCGGGTGAATCATTTCAAACCGATCGGCAATTGAAAAAATGGGCTGAAAATTTTAGCCAATGGTGATGTCTACCACTTCAAACTCCATTTGTCCGGCAGGTGTAGTCACTTGCGCGATTTGTCCTTTTTCTTTGCCCAGGAGGCCTTGGCCGATGGGTGAATTTACAGAAATTTTGAATTGCCGGGCATCGGCTTCTGTTTCGGAGACAAGTTTATAGGTCATTTGTTTGCCCGTTTTCAAGTTTTTTATGGTCACATTGGACAGGATAGCGACTTTAGAGTCGTCCAACAGACTTTCATCAATAATCCTTGCATTGCCAATAATGGTCTCCAGTTCGTTGATTTTTAGCTCTAGCAGGCCCTGTGCGTTTTTCGCAGCGTCATACTCCGCATTCTCGGAAAGGTCTCCTTGTGCACGCGCTTCTGAGATGGCAAAAGCCGCCTCTTGTCTGCCTGTTGATTTAAGCTCTTCCAATTCAGCCATAACTTTGTCGAAACCGCCTTGTGTCAAATATATGTAGTTTGCCATAATTCTTCTTTGCTCCTTGATAAGGGAATGAGATAATGTGTAGTGCTGTGTCCGCCAAATAACATGTGAGTATGATATTTGGCGGACGCGGCACTAGCTGCTGGTATAGCAGAAAAATGCAGGAACGTTTCTGACCGTAGGTCAGAAACGTTCCTGCATTTATTTATTGGTACAAAGGTATTACCTTCTGATAAAACCCAATGATTTATCGACACAAATCTTTACAAATCGAGTTTTAGGCCCAAATTGTGGATTCCGTTAAAGATGGAAGTTTGGCGATAAGCATAATCAAATGTAATTCGGGTATCAGAATTCTTGCGTACAGGCACAGAAAAGGATAGACCGGCACTAAGTCCATTATCGATGGTCGCCTGAGCGCTACCGATAGGAGCATCCAGCTCATATTTGTAGCCTACACGGAATGCAAATGTTTTGCGCACGTTCAACTCCAAGCCTGCGCCCAATTGGTCGCGAGAAAAGGCATTGGAGGTGAAATTCCCAAGCAACGTCAAGCGGTTGATCTTACTAAGTAGCCAGTCGTAGGATGCCCCGATATTCAATTGCGAAGGCAACTCATAAGCAGCCGAGCGCTCGTAGTAGGTGTTGTTGTACTCAAAAGTTGGGCCTGGATTCGGTCGGCCTTTCGATAAGCCTTCACCAACATACCGCATTTTGCTGCCTACATTGCGCAAAGAAATGCCAAATTTAAAGTTATCGTTTTCACCCGTCACGTATTGAACACCTGCGTCAAGCGCAAAAGCTCTTGCGGCAACGTTGGAAACGGACTCATTCACGATTTTAGCGGTTACACCTACTGACACCTTATTTTCAAACAAGTGGGAATAAGACAATCCCATATTGAAATACGAAGGGCTGAATACCGCTCCAGAACCCTCTGGAGTATCTTCCGTAGTGTAATCAAAATCGCCAAGATCCAGTGCTACCAGGCTAACACCAAATACACCGCCACCTTTGCCAATTTTTTGAGCAAAACCAATTGCGTTGAGGTTAATGTCGGCAATATAGCGTGTATGGCCAAGCTGAATCTCTGTTTTTTTGATACGGGAAAGCCCTGCTACATTGAGGTACATGGCCTCTGCGCCTGAGACGGCGGAGGTGTTCATCGCATGAAGTCCGGCACAACGCGCCCAAGGATTGATGAGCAACTGATTTGCTCCAGCTTCACCCTGACGATCCGGGTTGCCGGCAAAAGCTGCAAACGAAGCCATCGTAAAGCAAAGAATATTGTATAATTTCTTCATTGTCGATACAAGTTGAATTTTTGATTGTTAAGGAGGTTGCCGCAATAGTTTCAAACTTTTGCGGCAACCTCACTTTATGCGTCCATTATAGCCCCGACGGGTCAAACTGTCGGGCAATACCAAACCATTTAACGGTTCGTTCACCCATACCCGGTGCGTCAATATGAATCAGATAAACACCGCTGGCAACTGGTATGCTTTGGCTGTTTTTCAAATCCCATTCGACATCGGGGGCAATTTGGTTGTAGGCCTCGTATTGTTCATTCCGCGTGTATTGGCGGATGAATTTACCATCCAGCGAATAAATCGTCACTCTACACTTGCCGGGCAAGTTGCTGATTTTCACCGTTTGGCTGAATTGAGATGTCTCGTATTGTGAGAAGCCATAATAAGGATTCGGAACCACCTTGACAGAATCCAGTGCATTTTCAACTTGCAAAGAACTAAGATCCGTGCGGCCGCGACCTTCAATTTTGAAGCGGTAGCGTGGGTGTCCAATTTTCCTGTTCTGAGGGTCGCTATCGCTAAACCATGTTTGATAAGGGTTATCAACACGAAGTTTCACGATGGCATCATTGTTCCGTGGAATTAGGCCATCTGCATAAGAACGAAGTGGCGCTATATCAGAACCATACAACATGCCTGCCCAAGATATCTGCCTGATACGTGCAATTTTCGAGGTTGCGCTATTGTTCAATTCTGGCGAGAAACCCCAACGCAGGTAGGCGCATTCATCATAAGTCGTATTGGTAACATAAACCCAGTGTTGACCGCCAACTTGCAGGTCATAATAGTTAATAGGCACGAATGGACCAGGCTCAAAGCCAGCCCTGAATATCGAACTTGTTGGGTTCCACATCATGTCACGGCCCGTATAACTTGGGTCCAATGCACTGGAATAGACAGAGTTTTCACCAAAAAACACGTTGAGTCTACGGCCTGTTTCTACATCTACAGCATACCCAGGGAACCATCCCATACCGCGCAGCGGCTGTCCAGCCTTAGAGTTGGCTGTGGTCGTACCGTTTGGATTGACCAATACAGCTGGTTCAACAGCTCCGTCGGGATCAGGAAGTCCATCACCGTTGGCATCGTCTTTGCCTACTGAAAGGGCATAACGGACATCAAACATGCCCCTTATTTTGAGCGGAAGTGCAGGGCTACCTTCTGTCACAAATCCAGGGAATTTAGGATATTCCGTTGGCGCGACACTGGTGTAAGGGTAGCTGGCACTTTCAATGATGACGCATCGGCTCCATTTGCTCTTATCGCTGGTGAAAACAATGTCGACGTTTGGTAGCGAAGCCAACAGTTTAGCACGGTTACCATCGTTGCCCAAAGCACTTCCGTTGAAGGAGTTCTTGTCGGACCAGGCTGGCGACAACATGAAGTTCGGCGTGTTGCCAAACTGATTGCGCCAATCGCACAACGGATATGGTACAAAGAAACCATCTCCAAGGGTGCTAAGCCCTTGCTCGGGATCCAGGTTTGCGTCAGGCTCCAGCGGGCTGGTTTTTACGAAATTAAAAATATTATCACCATCTTGATCGGGAATGCCTTGAATCCAAGACTGATCGGGGTTCTGGTATTCAATTTCAGCACCGATACCGCCATTTCTAGCATCGATCTTGTCACCAGGCTCCCCGGTTTGGGAAATGGTAACAGAGAATCCAAACTCCAGTACAACCTGTTCATTGAGCTTTTCAATACTCTTTTCCGAGGCAATAATTTGCCCATCAGGCAATTTCCGCAGATTCCAGCGTGCGTCAACGGCAAGGGTGTTATCCGCCATATTGCCATCTACAAACTCCAGCTCATATTCACCGTCTTTCACCTCGAAGGGGTTGAAAATGGTAACATTGAGTGGTCCACGGCCAGTTTTGTACGTCAGGGTACTATCAAAGTTCGACTCAAACAAACGTGCGCGGGTTTCATCGTCAATATCCACAAAATTGCCACCCACACCAGCACCTTCATAGCGCGTAATTTGAACGCCATCACCATAAGCAGCGTTGAGCGCTACATCCACAATCGGACGTGGAATTACTGTTTTCACCATTACATTCAAACGACCAGGCAAGTATGGACGCTGTTGTCCTGTTATTGGCTGTGAAAAAGGGTCAAAAGTTTCATAGTTGTTATAGCCATAGGCTATTACTACATAATAGTACTTTTTGTGGTTGATCAGTCGCTTGTCGTTACCGGTTGCAAAGCGGTCGTCTTTAACACTAAAGGTGTGTCGGACACCAAAATCCTGACCCTCAGCCTTGATTTCAGGGGTATATAATTTCCTCGATGGATCACTTGGATTGACGATTTCCTTCCAGTTGTAGATTTTACCTACATTGTTTTTTACGTCAACCTGATAAATCAATCTGGAGCGATCAGGATTTTCATAGTCGGCTGCAGAAATGTTTGGATCTTTCACCTGATAAATCTTGTATCCTTCAAACTTGTAGTTAACCAATTCGCGCACCGCAGGGTCAGGGCTGTTTTGCAACGCATCTGGTGCCAGAAAGTCTGGCTCGGAATAATTTTCCCCAGCATTGTTATTTACAGCCACATCAGAGTTATTGGTCAATACGACCACAATCTCCCGGTTCAATTCTACCCAGTCAGCATCGGGCGCATCTGGCCCATTCAACACTTGAAAGCAGTTGTCGAAAAGACCTTGCGCCAATTTATCGGCACGGAAAAGACCTTCCATATCGGGGCATGGATAGTCGATATCTGGCACCCACGGAACACCAATAATAAGCTCGTTCACAGCTCCAGGAAGCAATGTAAATGGCCCAGAAGCTTGCAGGGTACGGCGGTCGCCAAAAGGCAGGTTTGCCGTACACATACTCCAACCGTTAATATCATTCGGTGGCTCTGTAAATGCAAATTTGATGGGTTCAGTACCGCCATAGCCGCTGCCACCTTGCGTAAATGGCGTCCGGTCTTTCCAGAATCCGGTAAGGTACTGATAGAATTCAGCTGGTAACGCAGGGTCCGTCGTTGCAGGTGGCCAGTTGCCACCTGCTGGACTTCCATTGTTGTAATATATAAAGGAAGACATAGGAAGCTCGAATCCGTTCGAATCAAGCGGCCCGCGGAAATAGTCAACACCCAAAATCGGTACTTTATCGCCATACGTTGGCACCCCGTCGCAGGTAGCGCCTGGTTGGCCGTCCACAGCATCCTGGTTGTACACATACATCAAGTTTTTGGCAGTATCACAACCAATGTAGTCGTCAAAGGCGCAACCAAGGTCAGGGTCGGTCCACATAGCAAAAAAAGTGGAGTCGATACGCTCTGTCGCACGGTTGATCAGCTTATAGCGCTGAAAGGTCATGTCATTCAGCTCATCGGTTGTTTGATAGCCGAATGCCTGCACCTGGACCTCCATTTGAATAGCCTTGCCATTCGTATTGCCGTGCGGCTGGCCACCACCGTGGTCATTGTATACCCAAAACACCATTTCATCTGGATACTTGTCTAACGGACAACCACGTATTTCAATGGAAGGGTAGTCACCCTTGAGCGGATTATACAATCCATCGTCATCTTTATCGAAAAAGCCTGCAAGGGCTTGTTCGGTAAAAGGCAATTCAAAGCCCCAGACATCCGTGAAATATTCGTTGCCTTTGGCAGGCCAGCCTTTGAGGCCACGCGGGATGCTCGTAGGGCTAAGGTCACCTTTTGAAAGGTTAGACAAATGTTTGCGGATTTCCGCACCTGTCACCTTAAAGTGGCGGTCCCAGTTGTCACAGGTGAATTGTTCTGTAATACCCAGCTCCGTAAGAGGGCCAGGCCAAAATTCATTGTTAGCTCCACCACGATAGTCTTGGCAAGCAAGCTTCAGGTTGCCCGCAGGGTCAATTCCGCCGAGCCAAACTGAGCCTGCAAAAAGAGAAGAAACCTCTTGCTGACCCGTAGCTACATCCACTTTAGGCACGATGTATCGGCCATCTGTGAAGTCCCACCAGCAGTCGCCTCCACCCAGCAAACGAGCGCGGACGTTGTTGATGTCCTGATCGATTTGCGATTGAGAGTTGGCGCATACATCGCGGTATTGAGCCTTTGCCGACTTGGTGGCTTTTCGGGCATTGGGGTTGTTTCTTGCGGAAACGCCCAATGCGACGAAGGCCAGCAAGAACGCTATCCAAAGTCTGTATGTACGCATGATTTTATATTTTTTATTGTGAAAAATGTATGCTTAAATTGATAATCGTTGAATTAGAATTGGAATGCCGCACCAACATAAATACGGCGTGGCAGGGTGAAATTTCCAGAAGTACGCACCCTCCAGGAATATGCGTCCAGGAAAGCTTGCTCGCTGGCACCTTGGTCACCAACTCCAGCCAAAACGCTTTGACCTTCTGCGGATGCCAGGTAACCGTCGTCGGTTGGCGATCCTGAAGTTGAATAAACACCCAGAATATTCCTACGGTTCAACACATTGGCCACACGGAGGTAAATATTCAAGCTAAGCGGCTTTTTGCCCTCTTTTGACAAGGTGAACGTTTTATCTACACGCATGTCGGCATTAAAACGCCAAGGAAGACGGTTGCCATTGATGGCGCCCAAAGTTCCACTGCCGCCAAAGCGCTCTGCGCGTTGAGTAGCGGTGTATGGGCGACCAGAAGCAGCAGCCACCTGGACATTCACACCAAAATTGGCAAGAATGTCTTTGTTGCCGATACGTGGGCCATTGTAACGCTTGCCCTCGTCGTAACGGTAGTCGATAATGGCGCTGATATTGTGGCGCTCATCAAAATCGAGTGGGAACAAATTCCGGAGATTGCCCAGACGGGTAAGACCACGCTGTGAATCGGCACCTGAACCTGTAGCATCAGCAAACTGGAGGGTATAAGCCAGGCGAAGTTCTGTATTCAAGGTGCGCCGCAGGTCATATTGCCAGGTAAAGCCCTTTACGGTACCGAAGTCAATATTACCATAGGTTTCATAACGGCCAATAACGGGTACATACTGAATCAGACGGCTCTGAATCATATCCCTTTGCTCGCGGTAATAAGCGGAGAATTTGATGGCAGAGTTCTGATTTAGTTTTTGCTGAAATCCAACTTCATAGTCCACCACACGCTCTGGAAGCAAGTTTGCATTGTTCGCCGGCGTACGGCCTGGTGTGTAGAAATACACATAATCCAGGGGGGTCATCTGCCAGTTGCTTGGTGGGCGCTGTACCAAAATGTCGTAGTGAGCAAAGAAGTTTGCATCTTCCGAAATAGGGAAAGAGAAGGCAAGACGTGGCAACCAGTTCACTTGTGGTGTATAGTCCTCGAATGAATTGTCTGGATTGAACCGTGGGTCGATGATGTTGTCACCTGTAATGGTATCAAGCAGCAGGGGCGTAACAACACCACCGCCAAAGATTACGTTGCCGTCATTGGCTTGTGTACCATCAGCAAAGTACCAGGTGGTACCATCCCGGAATGCTTTTACCTCAGTAGAGTTCGGACCATTCACGTAAACTTTGAAATCATCGCCGATATTGGCAGGGCGAACACCCAGGCCAGGTACTTCTGCATAACCTGACTTAGCATCCCTTATTTGGTAGAGCGAAAAGATATCCTTCATGACTTGTGTGTTCAAGTCAAAGCGTTCTACACGCATACCCAAACTGAAAATCATTTTATTAAAGGTGAATTTATCTTTAATAAAGGCTGCTTGATAGATCGGCTGAAGTGGTGCAACGGGGAAATCACGCACACCATCTTTATCTACACTTGTAAAGAAATCTCTAAATGTGATCCCATTATCAAGTTTGTTGCCTAAATAATCGTATCCATAGTAGTTGATCAAACCTTGGTCGTTGAGCTCGCGCGCGCCAAACATATCCAAACTGAGTTGGCGTGGATCCAAACCATTGACATTTACCCAGTCATCAATATTCACGCCCAGACCTTCCCGGACTTTTCTGTAAAATTTCTTGTCAGGGATATCAAGCACCAAGTTGGCGTACTGGTCGATAGAGTCGCCAATAATTGGGCTCCAAAGCTCGCTCCAAAAGCGTCCGATTACACGTGTAGAGTCCACGCCATTGAAGTGGATATTAGCCGTTTGGTTGGCAAGGTTCCACAAGCCAGTTGGGGCTACTGTCCAGTTGCGTTCTGTGCGCTGTTCGTTTATCAAGCCAAACTGGATGTTGTGCACACCACTCTTCCCCAATTTCAAGTCAAATGCAGCAGATGCATTAATTGTAATGATATCTGCCTCATTCTTGTTGTAATTATTGTAAAGCAGGTTGACATTTGGGTACATACCAGACCAGATATCATCATATGTATCTGCAAAAAGACCATTCTGCGACAAATAAGAGTTGTAAAACTCGGCATTGGCAAATTCATTGTATGCTGCTAATCCAGGATTTTGAGTGCCTTGAGTGTAGCCCTGAAAGGATTCAAAATTATCGAGGTGTCGAATGGTTCCATCGTCGCCAGGGCCTGCAATCGGAATATAATCAAAGTCAAAACGACCGATATAGCCGTAGTCCATGATGTTCGTCCCGTGACGTTTGTCGGAGACATGGCCTTGGCCACGCTCAAAACCGAACTGAATTTGATAGCTGGCATTAGAAATGGCAACTTTCCGGGAATCATTACCTTCCTCTGGGTTGCTGGAACCCAAGCGATGGCGCAAACGCGCCAAACCACGGTAACGCTGGTTGAATTGTGTTGGGTTATTTTGAGCATTGAGCAAGCGCCAGCCTCCTGGATCAAATTTATTCTGTACATCCTTATACGTACCCGTAACACTAAAGTCAATATTGTCCGTCAACCGGAAATCCACCTTTCCTGTCACGTCAATATCTGTGCGATCCTCGAATGGATTGTAGTTGTAGGAATCTACGCTGTCTTGTGTAAATGTTTCCGCTGTGGATACAATACGGCCATTTCTATTCCGCAATGGATGTAAGATTGCATTTTGAAGTGGGCCTTCTTTTGCCCTGTACACGGGAAGTGCTGGTGGGCTGTCGTCTTTTTGGTAATTGTATTGACCTGAAAGGCGGAAGCCGACCAAAGAACGGGTAGAACCGTCCGTCATTTTTTTCCGGAGCAGCGGGCCACTGACGTTTGCCGTCAGCAATCGCCAGCCATAAGGATCAAGCCCTTCGGAAGTTTCTGCTTCAACAGTACCGTGGTATTCGCTGGCGGCACCTTTGGTGATGATGGAGATTACACCACCCGTCACGTCGCCGTATTCAGCGCCAAGACCACCTGTGATGACCGAAAGTTGTTCAATGTCCTGCACAGGTGGTGGGGAACCTGAAACACGGACACCATCGATGTAGTAATTCGTAGCATTGGAACGAGAACCTTTAATATTGATGGAACCTCCATCAATAGAAGTGGTGCCGGCCGTAGTGGCTACAATCGCATTGACGCTACGTGTGGGAAGATTTTTGATCTGGTCTGACGTCAATGTCTGACCACCCGACGTGTTGTCCTGCTCAATAAGCGGCACCTTGTAAGCGGTAATAACCACCTCTGACAAGACCGATGTGGACATTTTGACTTTAGGAAGCTCGTTAAGCTTCCCGGACAATACCTGTACCCTGGTGACACGCTGTGTCTGAAAACCAGAGTAGGTAACTTCTATGTCATATGCGCCTGGATCCAGTGCCAGACGGAAGTTGCCGTCCTGGTCTGTTAAACCACCACGCACGAAGTCATCGCCTTTGAGCGCTTTGATGCTTGCTCCGATCAGGGCTTCATTGTCGTCGCCAACTACCTTGCCAGTCAAATAAGTTGTTGATTGGGAAAGCGCGACCCCAAAGGCACTGAGGAGCATCGCAAATGTTAAGAGTAAAGAACGTACCATAGAACTGTGGTTAAGTAAATTGTTGCAAAATATTAAGGTTCGGATTTAATGGTTTCAAGGTTTCAAGGTTTCAGGTTTCAGGTTTAGGGCTTTTGTTATTTTTTCCAGGAGGACTGAAGCAAGTAATTTTTTTGACTCGTGGGTCCATCCGGCCACGTGGGGGCTGAACACTACGTTTTCGAATTTGTGCAGTTGGGCAAACATTTGGCGTTCATCAGGTGTAAAAGTTTCTGGTTTTTCATTTTCAAAAACATCCAGACAAGCGCCGCCAACCTTCCCTGATGCCAATCCCTCAATCAAATCGCTCGTTTTCACACATTTTCCGCGCGCCGTATTGAGCAAGATAAAGCCCGGCTTGCAGTGGCCAATAAAAAGATCGTCCACAATATATTGCGTTTCCATGGAAAGTGGCAAATGCAGGCTGATAATATCTGCTTCTGCCTGTATCTTTTCCTGATTTACCGCTTCTACCCAAGGCATTTCATGGGCAAATCCATGTGGCTTGTACTTGTCGTAAGCCAGCACCCGCATCTCCATTCCCTGTAATTTTCGGGCAAATTGGCTGCCCGTATGCCCAAACCCTATAATCCCCAATGTTCGCCCTTTCAACTCAAATCCTCGATTGGCCTCGCGTCTCCAAATATTTTGTCGCACTTCGCTGTCGCCGCGAATTAGGTTGTTCGCCAAAGAAATCAACATACCGAGCGCTTGTTCTGCCACTGCGTTGCGGTTGCCTTCGGGGCTGCTGAGTACCGCTACTCCTTTTTCTGCCGCATATACCTGATCCACGATTTCCATTCCCGAACCCAACCTACCAACAAATCGGAGTTTTTCTGCGGCATCCAAAAATTGTCGGTTTACGAGGATTTTGCTGTTGATAATCAAACCTTCGTATCCAGCGATCAAATTCAGCGTCTCTTCAGCGGAAATATTTGGTTCGTAAACGCAAGAAAACCCCAAATCCGTCAAACCTTTTGTCAATATTGGATGGCAATCATCCGTGATGAGCACTTTCTTCATGCCGTTGATGGGTCGAAAATAGGCTTGTTAATTGATGTGAAAGTGGTCAATTGTGTGAATTGAGGTTGTCCAAGTATGAGTGCGTCCATTGGATTCGTGAAAGAAAGGCTAATTATTTGGTGCATCGTTTTCCTTAGCAGAACTTTGCAGCAGCGTATCACCCATTTTCCACCAACCTACACCCTTTCCCCGACGAGCGGCAAAGATATTCAGACAAGTATATGAAGTACATCTTTTTTTTAATTCTGACAACATTGGCATTTTTAGGCTGTAATTCACAGCAAAAAGCAGAAAATCACACGCTTTTTTGTTATGCCCGCTATGATGAAACCCTAAAACTTACAAAAGCGGAGGCCACGCTACAGGATGTTGGCAACAAAACTACGCTGGAAATCCCTGGTGGAATTCGATACCAGAGCATGGAAATGAAGCTTACGCCAGTGTATGGCATGTCTTACCGCTATGAGTACCCTGCGCGTTTTGTAGCAGAACAGGTTTTTGATTGGCGCGATGCCAACAAAAACAAACAGGTCTTTCGGATGAGCATCGATCCCATAACAACCTTTTCGCTACAGGGTAATACCATTTCGCAGTCTCAACCTGCTACACTTACCTGGGAGGGGAGTCCCCTCGGCAAAGGTGAAACCATGGTGCTGATGTGGGAAAATGCGAAAGAAGGGATTACGCTGCCCCTGGAAGTTTCCACTTCAGTTGGCGTACCTAAAATTGATATTCCCGCTGCCAAGCTGAAAGACTTTAGCCCCGGTGATTGGACATTATACCTCGTTCGAAAAAAATTGGTCAAAGACAATATTGCTGGGATGCCGGTTAATGGGATCACGGAGTTTTATTCGAAGCCTATTGAGGTGAAGATAACAAAATAAGCGCAGCTTCATTAAACTTATTGCGGTGGGAGACTGCTCGGCCAGCAATGGCTCGAGCGCTCCCACCGCAACAAGTCTATTTTAAAATGGCATTTCCAATGGCGCATTCCAGACAACGTTTAGAATCGCACCAATGGGTTTTCAGTTGGATAATTGCCTGCGTTTCGTAGGCGTTTTTTGCTTTCAGGCCCAAAGTTTCCCACTCATGCACAATGGTGTTGGACTCTGGCGGCAGCTGTTCCAGCAATTGCAAAGCACGTTTTTCAAGGTCTGGCAATTTTTTTGCCCGCCCCCAATGAAATAGGAAAGGGATAATGGTATTGATGATGATCAGGTGTACAAAATCACGTCCCAGGTTTTTGGGCCGTCGGGAAGAAGGTTTATCAAATTGAAAATGGTCGAGCCAATAGCCGTCAAGCTGCAACTCAAAATGATGTTCCATTTCGCGGACGGTTTCTACTTCCAATATTTGAGAAAACAGGTTTACGGAGCGATGCAACAGCGCAGCAAACTGTGCCAGGCGAATGCTGGGGAAGTTGGCTGGGCGCAGTCGCAGGAATTTCCACTGCCCGGCATCCATTGGCGTTAAGCTGTATTTATGGCGCAGGAATTCATACTCCTTGGCCAAAGCCCGCGGATGTTTGTCCTCAAAATCTTTGTTAAGCATACCTGCCTGTCCAAAAACGAGCGCTTCCACTTGTTTCAGGTCGTTTTTGTGCCGTGCAACAATGTTAAGTGGAAGGCATCGGGCAAGTGTTTCAAAGGGTTCGGTATTCACCTTCAAACCAAAACTCCGGGCTAGCAGGCGATAAAATGCTTCTTCCCAGTGGTTCTCTGTGGCGACCAAAGCTTGCGCGATGGCGGCAGTTTTTTCCTCCAGCCGTTCTACCAGCATCCGATCGAGCCAGTTGAGGCGCAAGATACCGGGTGTGTTTGGGAAAAAATTTTGGCATGGAATCCAGGCCCGTTCGTTTTCGAGGCGCTGGTAGTTTTCCAGGATTTTGGGCGGGATGCGGCCTTGGAGCTCAAGACAGGGGATACGCTCGCCATTGGCGCGCAGGACGGGCTGGTCTTCCTGTAGCACCACGTGGAGCACGACATTGTCGTAGGCAGGGTCATTAGAATGTCCGTGCGCCATCCATTCGGAGGCCTTAAGGTGCAATTCTACATTGCCAGCCCAGGTGGTGGTGCCGATGCGGAGCCGGGCGTTAAAAAAATCGGGACCAGCGTGGTGGTTCCATTCTCCGGGCTGTAATATTTCAATGGAATGGCCTTCTGTGGTTTGGAGGTTGAGGGCGTTGAATCGGCGCCAACGCCAAATAAAATGGAGAAAATTTTCTTTCATGGGTTGAAGAGGGTTTTAATGACTACCTAAAGTTAAGTAGTTTTTCCCAAATTTCAACGCACCATGTTTAAAAAAATTCCGGTGATCCAATTCGACTCTGCCTTGACCAAGGTTTCCAGCGTTTGGTTAGCTTTATGCGATATCTTCCGAATATCCCGGACAACAGAGCAAAAGTGCTCGGAATGGAGACAATTTTCTTGTACACCAGCCAATTCATCCAGTATTTGCAACATCGGCTCCAGCTCTCGCTTCTTTCGGTTGATGATAATCTGCCGTACCACCGTCCACATATCTTTTTCGGCGGAAAAGTGGTCTTTGCGTTCATTTTCAGGCGATTCCCGGTACACCAAACCCCATTCGACGAGGGCGCGCAGATTCGTACTGGCATTGCCCGCAGAAATGTCGAGATGTTCCCTTACCTGATCGGCAGTAAGCGGCTCGGGTGCAATGAGCAACAAGGCATGTACTTGCGCCATGGCGGGAGGAATACTCCAACTGCCCGCCAAACGGCCCCAAGCTTCAATGAATTTTTCTTTGCCTTCCTGAATGTCCATGTGTAAGTTTATTTCAATTTACTATTGTCTTGGATAAACTGATAGCTTGAAAACGGAATTTATGGTCAAATGTTCAAGCTATGGTTTGCGGAAATTGCCGAAAACTGTTTGCGAACTGCTACTTTTGCCCACTCTACTGAAAGCCTAAAAAAATACAATGCAGCATTACACGGATATTCAAGCGCTCAACCAGCAGATTCTACTCGAAAGCGCTTTTGTTGATCAGATAAAAGCAGAAACATCCAAGGTCATCATCGGGCAAGAACTGATGATTGAGCGCTTGTTGATTGGCTTGCTCACCAAGGGCCATATTTTGTTGGAAGGTATGCCTGGCTTGGCTAAAACGCTGGCCATCAAAACACTGGCCCAAACCGTGGATGCCAAGTTCAGCAGGATACAGTTCACCCCTGACCTACTGCCCGCTGACGTTGTTGGAACCATGATTTACAATCCCGTCAAATCAGAATTTACGGTTCGGAAAGGGCCCATTTTCGCCAATTTTGTATTGGCGGATGAAATCAACCGCGCACCGGCAAAAGTGCAGAGTGCCCTGTTGGAAGCCATGCAGGAGCGTCAGGTCACCATTGGCAATGAGACGTTCCAACTGGAAGAGCCTTTCCTGGTGTTGGCGACCCAAAACCCCATTGAGCAGGAAGGCACCTACACACTGCCCGAAGCACAGGCCGACCGTTTTCTCCTGAAAGTGAAAATAGGTTACCCCAGCAAAACCGAGGAGCGCGACATTGTACGCCACAACATGAGCGGCGAACAGCCAAACATCCATAAAGTGGTAACAACGAAGGCATTGATTCGCGCACGGGAAGTGATGCACGGGATTTATATGGATGAAAAAATTGAACAGTACATCCTCGATATTGTGTTTGCGACCCGAACACCTGCTGAATATGGTTTAAAAGAACTCGCACCGCTACTGCATTATGGTGCTTCGCCCCGTGCCAGCATCGCGCTCGCCCAGGCATCTCGGGCGCTGGCTTTCTTGCGCCATCGCGGCTATGTGATACCTGAAGATGTCCGCGCCATATGCCCCGATGTTTTGCGCCACCGCATTGGCCTCACCTACGAAGCCGAAGCGGAAAGCATCACAGCAGAAGACATTATCACCAAAATATTGAACACGGTAGAAGTACCATAAGCGCCACGGAACGCATGCCAAACCCGAGCCCCCATGATCAAATTACCTAATTGTCAAATTATCAAATTATGATTTTGGTCACCGGTGCTAACGGTCAAGTTGGGCAGTGCTTTCAGCGCCTGGCAGCGGATTTCCCGGAATGGGCCTTCCATTTTGCCGGCTCGGCAGCATTGGACATTTCAGATAAGCGTGCTGTAACGCGCTTTGTTCAGCAAAACAAAAACATACGCTGGGTAATCAATTGCGCTGCATACACGGCTGTCGACAAAGCAGAATCAGAGCCAGACAAGGCCAAAAGCATCAATGTTGCTGGCGCAAAAAATCTCGCGGATGCTTGTGCCGTGCTGGGTGCAACACTCATCCATTTTTCAACGGATTATGTGTACCACAATCGTCAAAATATCGCATTCAAGGAGCATGATCCTGTACGGCCCAAAAGTGTATATGCCCGCACCAAACTTGCTGGAGAACGGGCGGCATTGCGCGCGCACTCAAATGGCGTCATGGTGGTACGCACTTCCTGGGTGTATGCACCTGTAGGTCAAAATTTTGTAAACACCATGCTCCGGCTCGGGAAAGAACGCACTTCCATCAGCGTGGTGGCCGACCAGATAGGAACACCGACTTATGGCCCGGATTTGGCCTTGGCTGTGCTACAAATCATGCAAAAAGTGGAGCAGGGCAAGGTTGCCAAGGAGGCCCTAGCCGGTGTATGGCATTATTCCAATGAAGGCGTAGCGAGTTGGTACGATTTTGCACAGGCTATTTTTGAGATAAAAAACCTGCATTGTGCGGTTCAGCCCATCGAAACAAAAGACTACCCTACCCCAGCGCTGCGGCCTCCTTTCAGCGTGTTAAACAAAGCAAAAATAAAGGGGGCATTTGGGATTGAGATACCGCATTGGCGGAGTAGTTTGGTGCGGTGTCTTGAGGGAATGTGAGGTATGATTTTGCGCGCCAGGCTCGCTTTGCATGAAGGCCGGATGGATTTGGCTGAAAAATGGCTGAACAAACTGGACGCGCCAAACGCGGGAGACATGAAACTGAAAAATGCAATACGCCCAAAATGAAATCATTTTTGCTTGATTTGCAAAGCATCCAAAAATTGGAGTGTTTCCGCCAAACCGTTGAGTATCTTGGCGTTAGCGGGTAACTTTACCGGGCTTACGAATAACTGTGCCCCTGTCAGCAGCAATTGACCATTAGCAATACATTCCGCAGCATGATCGATATAGCCTTGAATGGGTTGGCGTGGGATAGGATCCTGAATGATCGTTAGCACATAATTTGGCTTCAGCGCATTGCAAGCATCGCCCAGGTCATGCAAATTCACATTGGAGCCTAAGTAGATGGCTTGAATATCGCGCATGCGAATCAGGTATTGCATAAACAGCAGCGCCAGTTCTTGTGATTCGCCTTCCGGGGAATAAAGCAGGACTCTTTGCGAACCATTTTTGGACAAAAAAGGCGGCAAGCGATCAATAATGCCTATTAGTTTGCGCCGAATCAATTGGCCAATAAATTTTTCCTGGGCCGGATTGATGCTCCCCGTGAGCCAAAGCACGCGCAACTTATCGAGGAATGGATAAATGAGCTCCACCATGGTTGCCTCAAAGCCGTGATTTTTCAGATACGCGCTAAAAACATTTTCAAAAGCGCTTTCATCCATATCGATCATTGACAGCGTAAGCGCTTCAATCTGGCTGTTGTTGGTGGCGGAATTTTGAGTTAGCGAAGCCCCTTTTGCAGCAATTTCTGCAGGCTTCATCTTCGCGACCTTACTGATTTTAAGGCCATTGCGGTTGAGCAGGGCAATATTGAAAAGCAGGCGCAGGTTTTCATCCGTGTAATAGCGGATGTTGGTTTCGGTTCTGGCAGGCGTGATGAGGTTATAACGTTGCTCCCAAATACGGATGGTGTGAGCCTTTATGCCCGTCAATTTTTCCAGATCACGAATTGAGTAAATTGCCATTATTAGGCTTAACAGCTATACTTATTAAATTGTTGCTGGCATTTAGTTTGCCTTGGGAGCTTTTACTGGTTCTTCCAGCTTCAAGATGACACGACGATTCAACTTTCTGTTCCCAGGAAGATCGCGCCCTTTCCCCGAATTTGAGCCATCATCTTCGGCGTTTGGCGCAGCAGGGATAGCTTCCCCAAATACTTCCATAAACATCCTGTCGGCCCTTACACCTTTATAAATAAGGTAATCTCGTGCGGCACGGCTTCTGGTGGCAGCAAGTTTCAAATTGGCAACGCCATCACCAACCCCGTCTGTGAATCCACGAATTTTGAGGGTACACCCAGGCTTTTGGTTCATTTCCTGGTATACTTCATTCAATATATCCTTAGATTCAGCATCAAGGCTTGATTGGCCAGAATCAAAATAGATGCTGCGTTCAGTGGGATTGTAACTGGGGTCGTGGATGAAAACCACCCCATCGCGGATGTAAGGACAGTCAGCATCCGACAGCAGGCGTTGCTCCGCTGCGTCAAGGATGAGCGCATTGGCAAAACCTTTGAATATCATATCTTGTTGAATGGTTTCAGCCTCCTCACGGGTGGTATACCTGCCAGCTGAATACCAAAAAATTCCCGAATTGTCGGCGCTTTCTGTATACTGATCAACCCCTCTTTCCTTAAAAAAGGAAGCTGGTTGCTGTACATCATAAGCTGCGATCTGCACACAGAAATCTTGGCTAATCAGCCAATTTGGCGCAAGTAAAGCCACCAATAATATGATTCTGGAAATATTGATTTTCATGCCTCTGTCAATAATAATAAATCTTCGCCCTAAACTCTTGAAAGGACTAATTGGTTGTAACATTTTGCTTTACAGAAAATTTCATGCCCAAATTCATCATCATCCTGCTGTTCCCCATTGTCGCCTTTGCCCAAGGTCCACTCGACGGTTATTTAAAAGGCAAAGGAAAACTTGACCTTGCACCTTCGTTTTCTTTCAATAATGCCCAAAAGTTTGAAGGCGCAGGCGGACAAATTTTTGACGCAGCATACAACGGTCAAGCGCTCAGTTTATTTGCTGAATATGGTTTAACAAAATCAATCGACTTGGTCGGCACAGCTACCGCGGTCTTCACCTCCGCCCAAAGCGGGCTGCAAGATGGGGGTCTATTTTTGAAATACCGACCTTTCTACAAAGAAATGAACAAAATGGGAAAACTCGGAATCCTATTTGGCACAGGCGCTACTTTCCCAATCAGTGATTATGAACCCACTGCTACTGGCGCCCTTGGGCAAAAAGCTATTACACTGCCCCTCAAAGTGATCGCTCAATGGGAAACGCCAATGGGAATATTCTTAAACTTCACCGGCGGCTATCACCTGCGACTCGACCACCTTGCTGAAAAAGACATAGCGGCGATAAGGCTGGAAAGACCCAATTATGAGCCCATAGAACCCCAAAACTTTACGACTTATTTGGTGAAAATTGGCTTCCCCGCCAAGTATTACTACCTCGATGCCTGGGCCGAATGGCAACATACCGCTATAGGAAACGACTACGCCCCCAATGTACCCGACCTCGCCCAAGCTTTTGGTGTTTCTTACACCCAAGTGGGCGGCACAGCCTATTATTCAGACAACGGGAAAACGGGGTTCTACATCAGCACCGGATTTATCCTCAAAGGCCAAAATGTGAGCCTTATTAACCGGGTTACAATCGGCATAGTCGCTAAAATTTAGTGATGAGTGATGAGTTATGAGCGATGAGTTATGAGTTATGAGTGATGAGTGATGAGTTATGAGTGATGAGTGATGAGTGATGAGTGATGAGTGATGAGTTATGAGTTATGAGTTATGAGTTATGAGTTATGAGTTTGTACAGCATCGCTTTTTAGGTTTGGAATTGTTTTTCAGCACTTCTGGCGACAATCTTTGTAAATAGTCAATTGGCCCTCATTCTGTAACACAATACAAAATTGAAAAAGTGCTGTATCGAAATTAGCGCTGCCCCCCCAACCAAAGCTCTGGTGCTGTGCAAACTCATCACTCATAACTCATAACTCATAACTCATCACTTAGGAAGCCGTATTTCGTATGTTTTTCCGTCCTTGTTCGTCAGTTTACTGTCGATGAGCCATGGGTTGTATAGTTTAAGCATCCGGTAATTTGTTCCATTTTCTACGGCGAAATCGCCCCAACTGGGAACAGCCGTTTTCACCATTATTGTCTTAAACTCCGTGATGGGAGGGTACAGGTGCTGCTTTTCAATCAAATAATCGAAGTCTTCCGGGTGTTCCATTACTTCTTTGATGGCCACAATGCGGAACGGATAACGCATCGTTTCATCGGCAGCCAGGTTGAGTTCAAAGAATGATTTGGCGCGTTGTTTGGCCATTTCTTCAATAATACGGCCAGGTCCACCATTGTAAGCGGCCGCGGCGAGTACCCAGGAGCCCAGGCGCTCCTTTTCCTTTTTCATGTATTTACAAGCTGCTCTGGTCGCTTTTTCCAAGTGATAGCGTTCGTCAACTTCGGTGTTTACTTCTAGTCCGTAACCATTGGCAGCATCTTTCATGAACTGCCACAAGCCACGTGCACCTGCAGGTGAAACGGCATTGGAGAGCGCACTTTCCGCCACTGCCAGATATTTCAAGTCGCTGGGCACCCCCTCCGCTTTTAAAATAGGCTCGATAATCGGAAAAATAGCGTTGGCGCGCTTAACGGCCAGAATGGTTTGCGAATGGAAATAAACATTGCGCAACAACTCAGCATCCAGCCGCTGCCGGACATCCCAATTGTCCATCGGGAATTTTTCCCCGCAAAAATTGAAGTCCTTGTCGAGGCTGATCGATCGCACCCGCTGGTCGGGGCCATTGTTGCTATCGCCTTCACCTTTGAAGGAAGAGACGAAGAAGCCGATTAGCCCAACAGCCAATAAAATATTGACAATCAAAAGCGTGCGCGTGTGCATTGTCCATTTCATGATGGTAATAATTTTGATTGAACTGAAAAAACCTTAGAACATTAACGCAATACCGGCCCTTAAATTGACCGCTGGCGAGTTTTTCACAGAAAAAGCATTCAATATATTGTCGGAAGCAAAGTACACTTGAACAGGCCCAGGCTTCAGGACAACATGCATTCCCAGGTTGGCGGCATTGCGGCGGTTGACACTGTACATGGCCCCTAGCGAGAGCCATTTCATCGGCGACCAACGAGCAGAGCCCCCTATGGCGAAAGTGTTTTTGGCACCATCGCGGTGGGTAAAATAAGCGCTCATGCCAAATATCCATTTTTTGCTGAGCATGAAAGAACCGCCCAAATAGCCGCGCAGGGGTAGTTTGGTGGTGTATTCACCTGGGGTTTTGTTAAACTTGAAAATATCGTTGAGCGTATCCAGGGCCAGATCAAATCCGAGACTGTCAATGCCATTGATAATATCGGTGCCGGGGAACGTTTGGCCATCGTAAGTATAATCACCCTGACTTAAAAAGTAGTTTGCTTTGGTATCCCACTTGATTTTTGCGCCCAAATCCAAGACACTGGCATCGAGGGTAATGCGCTCGTTTACTTTGAATTTCAGGCCGATATCGAAGGCTGTTCCGGTATTTTTGGAAAATGCCTTCCGCTTCAAATCAGCCAATTTCAGGTCAAAGCCTAAGTTAGAGGTATCAATGGCTTCGATGATGGAGGCAGAGTGAAAGCCATAATCGGTGTGCAATGACAATTGATAAATATCGGGCGATGTGTACACAGAGGCTGAAATATGGTTCGGGTCGGTCAGCAGGGAACTTACGCCTGTGAGCAGTTTCCCGCGCACACCGATCGAGAGCGGACCAAACTGTTTGGCCAAGCCCACGCTCCACTCGTTCCAGTCGGCTATATCCGCTTCGATGCCAATGTTGAGGGTTTCCCCGATGTATGGGCCATTACCATTCCACAACAACTCCGGTAGGGCCTTTGGGTACACCAGCACACCGCTGAGTCGATTGGCATAGCCCGCTTGCAGCATTATTTTACCCGGCAAACGAATGCCCAGGTTGATGATTTCTGTGCGCTGATCGAAGTGTGCTTCATTGGTGAAATCCAACTTGCTGATCACTTTGCTAAAATCAATTACAGTGCGATCACCGTCTTTAACAAAGACATCACGATAGGAGACATCGCCTGAATGTGCTCCATCAAGGCCGATCCCCGGGAGCCCAAGGATGAACTTTTTCCCTTCTGGAAAAAATGCGGGGTTGGTGGAAGTACTGTGCCAAACATCTGGCAGAGCATGCAACATCAACTCTTGTTGTGCCGATATCCGGATGCTGCAAAAAAGGGCCAGTAATGCCAGGCTGTACCTGCCCAAAAAATTGATTTTCAAAAGTATGTGTTGATTGAACATGTGGTTTGAAAAGAAAAATGGTTAACGGTTTTGGTGGAAAATTGAATGGTAGTGAAGCAAACTACATCAACCTCCCGTCAATCGTTTTCTGACCTTGATACCCATTTTTACAACAGCTGTATTGTCGGCCAGCAGCTTGACAGGGACAGTGCCGCCCTGGGCTGTGGTGAAATACGCTTTTAGCACAGCTGTTTTGGTGGTTCGGATTTTGTCGAAACGCGCAGCAGTCATGGTAATAAATGTTTCTGTGCGGGTGGTACCGTCAGCAGTACCAATAGCGCTGATTGGGGCCGCGTTCATAATCTTTTGGCCGCCACCATCAAATAGGGAATCAACCGTGTTTCCAGCAGCGTCCCAGAAATAAATTTGGGCATCAATATCGACTGGAGTGCCATTTTCCGTGACCAATTTGAATTCTACAGATTCGATGTTCGCGGAGTCGAGGCTGCCAAATTCACCGAAATCGAGGTTGAGGGTTTGCTCTGCCCCAAAGTTTTTAGCAGAGCCTTCGAGCAACAATTGCACCCGCATTTGCAAGCCTAAAACGCTCTCATCTGTCATAAATCCTATCAGGTCGGGATCCAGCAGGGCGTTGCTTACGCCATCTATCTCATACACAAGGCGCACGGGTTGCAGGTTGAAAATATCGGCAATATTGGAGTTGGTTTCATCCAGCACGAAGTCCGTTATCTTTTCCTGGCCAACCTCCCCTGCGATATAAGAAGGATAGTCGAAGTCGGCATAGTCGTTGGTGCCATCATTTTGGAAAGCAGTGCCCGTTAATTGAAGTTCTTCGCCATTTTGGCCGATGAAGCTCAGGTATTTGATGATGCCCCTGGTCGGGAAGCCCCAGGAATTGCGCACGCGCATGGTCACTTTAGGACTTTTGATCTTGATATCGCCGCGCAGGTCGGTCTGGTTGATGTCAATTTCAATGGTGTCGCGGGTAAGTTCGTACAATTGGTAGCCCCAGTAGCCCTGAACATATTTAAATTTCAGGTTCAGAAACACCACAAACGCATTGGGGAACCCATTGGGCTGGAGCGGTATTTTAATCTTTGTACCATTTGGCAGGTAGGCTGCGTAAGCAAAAGTAAGGGTATTACTCGCCGAGTTGAGCTCGTAGCCATTCATGCTGAACGGGCCAAATCTCTGATTTTGCGCACCCGGAGCCAGTAAAAACGGATGGTTGAATCCCACACCGTTCAAGGTCATTTCTGGTATCCCAAAATTGCCTTTTATGGTATCCATGGTTGGGTTACTAAAAATAAAAGAAATTTCGCCTCCTTTCAAAGTGGCTTGCGTTATGCTCACCCCATTTGGTGCCAGAATGGGGTTTACGACGGTATCGCTGCTAAGCGGAACGATGCCCGATTCTAAGAATTTGAAAATATCCGTCGCTGGTTTTTCTGCCACATCCCCCGAGTAGAAAAGGGTCATGGTATTATCCGGGTTGATAAAAATGGTGTCGCCAGAAAGTGTGTCGTTCAGGATATTGAGCAGCAAATCCTTCAATTTCACATCTGTGGTAAACAATGGAAAAGCAAACTCGGCGGTATGGTCACCAAGTGCTGCATTTTCGAAATCAGATTTTTTGCAGCCCTGCCAGGCGGCAACACCGAGAACCAGCAACAAGGAAAAACGAAATATTGGTTTTGAAAACATCGGTAAGGTTTGGTTAGGATGTGAAAATGGAAGCGCATTAAACGAAGGCAGGGATGAGGCAACTCTGTACGAATCAAGTGCAAAAATAGGCCGTTATTTTAAAACGAAAGTGCCTTAGATCGAGTATGTCGTTCTAAGGCACTTTTGAATTGTACAAATTTTGCTTAAAAACTGAAGCCGACAGAGGCTTGAATCACAAAATTCATGTCTTTGTCATTGCGGTAAATCAATGATTTATCAGGCGCTGTGCTGGCTTTTTGAATATCAGCTTTGTTGTTGCTGATGTCTGCCAGGCCGTATTGAACCCGGGCACTTAGGTACAAGGAACTGCTCAAATAGTAAGATACTCCTCCTATTAAGCCGTAATCCAAGGCATTGAAAAAACGGCTACTGCCTGCTGGATAGTCGTAGTAGGCTCCAAATGATTTCGGCAGTTCAAGGTTTTGGTTGTCAACTCGTACAATTTGCAGCTCATCGCCAGAGGCGCCGCCCGGGTCGTCTTTACGGTAGTTGTAGTTCAAGAAAAATTCTGTGTTGGGAATGGTAACATTAGGGTTGTTTGGTGTTTTTCCCCCGGAATAAACCAAAGATCCTTCACCCGTGGACTGTACCATGACACCTACATAGCCGCCCGCAGAAAATTCAAAATCACCTGCCCGATAAAAAGCGAGCACTGGCAAATCAATGTACGCATTGCTGATGTTGATGAGGTATTTAGAATTCCCCGTGGAGTAAATGGTACCGCCAGCGGGATTGAAAAAACGGTAGGATTGACCATCGTATTTGTATTCGCTTCCTTTTTTGGAGTACAATAATTCACCGCGAACGCCGAAGTTGTCGGTGAATTTGTTTGAAAAACTAACCCCAATGTGAAAGCCAACTACGTTTTTCCAGCTTTCAAGCGACATACCTGCATTGTCTAATTCGGAAGGGCCGCTCATTTTCGCAAAATTAAGACCCGTTTTAAAGCCATATTTTACCTGCGCGTTTAGGGAGGCAAAAAGAAACAGGAAGAAGATGGTGGCAATATTTCTGATTGTGTTCATGCTGTAATTTGATAATTGATTGAGCGAATAATGGTGGCAAATCTACGGCTTTATGATAGCAGTAGCGCTTAAACGAGGGGCGAGAAGTATTTGCTGCCCATATTTAACGTACGGCTGCTTCCAAAATAGTGAGTGTTTGGGCGCTTGCATCCAATTCGGCTCGAATACCGTAAGGCAGAGTCGCCTGGTAACTGACATGCCCAAACGGGATACCGTAGGCAACCGGGATGCCAAGGCCAGCCAGCCGATCGCGCAAAGCATCGGACAACGACAACGAAGGGCTATCCGCCTTGGGCTGACATTCGTTGAAAACGCCCAGGGCTATCCCCGCCGCTTGGGCTAAATCTGTAGCCTGAAGCAATTGGGTAAACATCCTGTCGAGGCGGTAAGGTTGCTCACCAACATCCTCCATAAAGGCAATTTTATCTTTGAAAACGGGGGCGAATGCCGTGCCTGCAAGTGCAGAAAGCAGGGTCAGATTGCCCCCTGTCAACACCCCCTGTGCCCTTCCAGGTGCAATGGTAAATGGTCGGAATTCTTCCCCTGGAAAATCACCAGTTGGTGGTGTAATAACATGGTTTTCAATACCATTCATAACCATCGCCCGGAGGTGTTCCAACGTATTTTCCGGAAAATCGCCGCCGGCAACCGGCCCATGAAAGGTGACCATACCAGTGCGGGCATGAATGGCCAGGTGCAAGGCCGTCACATCGCTATACCCGATGAATGGCTTTGGATGCTTTCCAATCAGGTCATAGTCCAATTTGGGCAATATGCGGGTGGCACCGTATCCGCCCCGTACACACCAAACGGCATCGATGGCCGGATCTTGGAACGCCCAATGCAGGTCGGCAATCCGTGCCTCGTCGGTTCCGGCAAGGTATCCATGACTTGCGCGCAAGCTTTTCCCCTCCATAACCTTGAACCCCAAGGCATCGAGATTGGAGAGTGCTTTGGTGATTTTCTCTTCAGAGGCGGGACTACAAGGGGCAATCAACGCAACGCTTGCGCCGACCTTTAATCGTGGGGGCTTGCGCAATTTAGGTGTTGTTGTCAACAAATCTTGGAAGGCCATTCGTGGAAATAAAAACCCCGAGGCCATCAGTACAAGGCCTGTTTTTTTGAAAAAATCTCGTCTAAGGATGCTGCTCATGCTACTACAAAGGTAAAGCCCCGAAAGCACTTATTAGGCATCCTACAAGTAGGCCGAACCCTACCGCACAAACGCGAAATACATGACCACCATAAGTATGACGGTGGCAATGGCCACAACGGTCAAGAATTTGCGGTTATCTTCACGGTCTTTCGTGTTTAGGTTCTTGTTTGATCTTTTATATTTTGTCATAATGTATGGATTTTAAGTACCCGCCTTTGCCAAAGCTGTAGCGGATTGATTTTGATTTGTTCATTATGGCGCTGTAAAAGAGCATTGGAGCAACCCGCCTTCGCCTTTACCTGCATAGCCTTCCTGCCTTCGTTTAGACTAGGGCAGGTAAAAGTGTAGGCAGGGAGGTAATGGTGGGTAAACAACACCGACCCTTTGGAAATACATCCAGAGGGTCGGCAAATGTAGTTTGGAAATCAATTTTTTCAAAAAAGGCTTTCCAAAAAAGAAAATAAATGTTTGTGTGGCTTGGCATTTTGCGTCAAAAGGGCAAAATACAGGCTTGTTTAGGCATTCAACTCGGATTTGAAATCTTCAAATAATTTTCCAGTGCCACCGCGATAGAGGGTGCTTCTGGCGTTCCCGCCTGAATATCTACCTTCATCCCTTGGTCTGTTACCGCTTTCAAGGCATTTGTGCCAAAAACACAGATGCGTCGATCCTCCTGTTTGAAATCGGGGAATTGATCGAAAAGGGAATTGATCTCAATGGCTGAAAAGAATGCGATGATATCGTATTTGATATCTTTTAGCCCCTTGATATCATTGTTCACGGTGCGGTACATCACGGCTTCCTGAATGGGCACCTTGAGGTCGCGAAAAAACTTGGTGATATCAGGGCCACCTGTTTCGTTACAGGGCAAATAGAATTTTTCCTCCTTATTTCGCTGGATATAGGACTTAAGTTCTAAAATCGACTTGGTACCATTAAACACTTTGCGCTTCCGAAATACAATGAACTTCTGAAGATAGTTGGCGATTGCCTCTGTCGCACAGAAGTACTTTGTTTCTTCCGACATTTTGATTCGCATTTCGCTGCAAAGCCGAAAAAAGTGATCGATAGAATGTTTACTCGTAAAAACGATCGCTGTATAATCGTTCGGGTAAACACGGTTCCTCCGGTATTCCTTTTCAGTAAGACCCTCCAATGCGACAAAAGGTACAAAGTCAATATGAACACCAAATCGGTTTTCGAGATCTTCATACGCCGTTAGCACAGCAGGTGCTGCTTGCGATAT
Source organism: Chitinophagales bacterium (assembly GCA_038246345.1). Taxonomy (GTDB): domain Bacteria; phylum Bacteroidota; class Bacteroidia; order Chitinophagales; family Saprospiraceae; genus M3007. The sequence continues at coordinate 5,445 of JBBRWA010000008.1, read as the reverse complement.
TAGGATGTTGTGAACTCTTTGGCGGGAAATTTCCTGAAGGGGTGCAGCAGTTGCAGACATTCGGGACTTGTTTTTGTGATTGTAATTGAGTGAAACGCAGCTTCGGCTTACGTTTTTTGCATAATCCCCAGTTTTACCAACAGTAAAACCGGCGCAATTTCTACGGTGCAAATGTACAATAAAAAGTGGAATGGACTGCTACTCAAAAATTTGATTCCAATGCTTGTTGATCGCAGGGCGCGATACATATAAAAAATCGAAACCAAGCCCAGCATCCAGAATGCAAGCAGTGATTTATAGTCGCTCTTCTCTGCGAATGCGATCAAAAAGTTGAATGGAACCAGAAAAAGCCCCAAAACACAGTTAAAAATGATGATTAAGAAATTATACCGCCGCGCTTCTTGTTCCTTTGAAAAAAGAAAACTCACCCCATTTAACATGACGTGCTTGAACAAAAAAGCGAAAAACGCTCCACCAATACAAATCAATAAAAAACCCAGGTTGTTAAAATTATCGCCTTGAAAAATGCGGGTGACCAGAAATACGAAGACTCCGGCATTGAGCAAAAAATTCAAGTACAGCATATAATAAGGTGTGCTGCCCACCAAACCAGAGGCTTCGCGCTGCGCCAGATTCAGTGAATTGTCGTTCAAAAAGCCAGCCCAAGCCCTACCAACCGACGTGCGATTGGAGGCTACTGAAAAAGTGAGCAAACAAAAAATGACCAACAACACCGAAAACAACACTGCATTAGGCAGGCTCCCGCCCCTTGGCAACACCGCAAAGGGATTGAATACTTTTGTGGCATTTTTGGCAACACTTTCGGCTGCGATTGGAATACGGTGCGCTACCATATTAAATGGATTGGCAAAAACATCGATTCCAGCAGCTATACCAGCTGTTTTGGGCAAACGGTGGATCAATTCAAAAGGGTTGCCCGCATCCTGACTGCTGCCAAAAACAGGCAGTAACAGAAGCATTAAAACGGATAATGTAGACCGAATCATAACGCAAAGGTAGGAATTCCTTTGGACGCCTTTTTCTTTTCCTACTTTTGCGGCGCTAATATGAGTCGCCCTCCCAAGGTTGGCGGCACACGACATTAAATGCCAACTAAAAATTGGCAGCACAAATAAACTTATGCAAAAAATAGACGTGATACTCGGCCTGCAATGGGGCGATGAAGGCAAAGGAAAAATTGTTGATTACTTAGCGCAGGACTACGATATCGTAGCGCGTTTTCAAGGCGGCCCCAATGCCGGCCATACCTTGAAATTTGGTGGCAACAAATATGTACTCCACACCGTACCTTCTGGTATTTTCAGGGAATCGCTTATCAACCTCATTGGTAATGGGGTTGTTTTGGACCCTGTTGTATTCCAACGCGAATTGCGGTCGCTGGAGCAAAGTAATGTCAAATTCCACAGCCGTCTGCTGGTGTCCCGGAAAGCGCACCTCATCCTGCCCACACATCGCTGGCTCGATGCCGCAAGTGAAGCCCACAAAGGAAAGGAGAAAATCGGGTCCACTCTAAAAGGTATTGGGCCGACCTACATGGACAAAACCGGGCGCAATGGATTGCGTGTTGGCGATATAGCCGCTCCAAGTTTCCAGGAACAATATAATGCTTTGAAAAAAAAGCATGTAGAACTTTTGAAAATTTATCCGGAGGTAGCATTTGACTTAGAAGCTGAAGAAAAAGCCTGGTTTGAAAGCCTCAATACCTTGCGTGAATTAACCTTTGTTGATGGCGAGTACTACATCAATGAGGCGCTTGCCAGCGGGAAAAAAATATTGGCCGAAGGCGCACAAGGCAGTATGCTCGACATTGATTTTGGCACCTACCCCTTCGTCACTTCCAGCAACACCATCACTGCCGGGGTTTGCATCGGACTTGGCGTAGCACCACAAACCATCGGCAGGGTGATCGGCATAACCAAAGCCTATTGCACCCGCGTGGGCAGCGGCCCCTTCCCGACCGAACTGGATAATGAAACAGGCGAGCAAATGCGGCAACTAGGCATGGAATTCGGCTCCACCACCGGCCGGGCACGGCGCTGCGGCTGGATCGACCTTCCCCAGTTGCGCTACACCATTATGCTAAACGGGGTCACGGAACTTTGCCTCACGAAAATCGATGTGCTCAACACCTTTAATGAAGTGTGCGCGGCAACCAAATACCGCTACAATGGCCAGGAAACAACGAATCTGCCTTTCGATCTTTGCCATACACCCGTGGAACCGCTGTACAAATCCTATCCTGGATGGGGAGCATCTTTAGACGATGCGCGCACATTTGAGGCCCTGCCCGCAGCCGCCCAAGCCTTTGTTGCAGACCTCGAAAAACATCTTGGCGTGCCGGTGAGCATGATTTCAACTGGACCGGAAAGAGAGAAGCTAATAATTTGATAATTCGACAATGAGATAATTTGATAATTGCTCATTCGTCTAGCTTCGAGATAGGATTTCCACTTAGCACTTTTGGCCAAAATCATTGGGATTTTTGCCTGAAACGCCAATTATCACATTATCAAATTAGCTCATTATCACATTATCAAATTAGCTCATCATCAAATTAGCTCATTATCAAATTATCACATTATGAATCATATTATTTTTTCCATCGAGAACGCTGTGGGGCGCATCACCTTCAATCGCCCGCAAGTGTTTAATTCCATGCACCATGCTATGCGGATGGAGATTTTAGAAGCCTTGGATATTTGTGAAAAAGACCCTGCCATTCGGGCTGTTTATATCACTGGAACGGGTAAGGCTTTTTGTGCCGGAGAGGATTTGCAGGAGGTGACAGACCCGAACGGGCCTTCGCTGGCGGAAATCATCTCCACAGGCTACAACCCGATGGTACTAAAAATCAGAAACCTGGAAAAACCTGTCGTCGCGGCGGTGAATGGTGTGGCCGCTGGCGCGGGTGCCAATATTGCCTTGGCCTGCGACATCACCGTGGCTACTGCATCCGCTTCTTTTACCCAAGCTTTTTCCAAAATTGGCCTTATCCCCGATTCTGGCGGTACTTGGACATTGCCGCGATTGGTGGGTTTTCAGCGCGCCACAGCCCTGATGATGCTTTCCGACAAAATCAGTGCTGCCGATGCCGCTGCAATGGGCATGATCTGGAAGGTTTTGCCCGATGAATCTTTTGAAGCCGACAGCCTAAAAATGGCAGAAACCCTCGCTCAAATGCCTACGCGTGGCCTTGCACTTACCAAACAAGCCCTCAACCAATCTTTTTCCAACAATTTTGAAGCCCAATCGGTACTGGAAGACAAACTCCAGACTATGGCTGGCAACACACACGATTACAAGGAAGGGGTTGCGGCGTTTTTGGAAAAACGCAAACCTACTTTTCAGGGAAAATAGAAAAGAAGGTTTCGGGTTTCAAGGTTTCAGGTTGGCGTTGCTTTTGGTTTTCGTGGGGAAATAAACGAGCAAAGAGTTCTCAATTTGAAAAACACCCCCCGAGCAACAAAACAGATCGCGAAAACCTGAAACCTTGAAACCTGAAACCTGAAACCATTTTTCTTATGCTCAGAATCTTCCCCCGCAACTATGCCCGCAGTAAGGGCGACCAACGCAAGGCGGGGGCTTTGTTGGTGTTGCTATTTATTTTGGGGTTCATTTTCAGCGGTGATTTTCGTTTTTGGCTGCGATCTTTGATTGAGTACCCATTGCATTATAAGGAGTACAAACACTTTGGGATTCGCATTCCGAGTGGGTATAAAATACATGGGATTGATGTAAGTCGCTGGCAAAGCAAGGTAGACTGGGCAAGGGTAAGCAAAATGAAGGTGGGGGATATCAAGGTCACTTTTGCCTTTATCAAGGCTACGGAAGGTTCTTGGATGGAGGATCCTCAATTTGATGACAACTGGGAAGGAGCGCGTAAGAACGGCATTATCAGGGGTGCATACCATTTTTTCTTACCCAATGTAAGTGCCAAGGATCAGGCATTGAAATTCAGCAAGGTGGTAAAACTTCGTTCCGGCGATTTGCCTCCGGTGGTCGATGTGGAAGAAGCGCGGAAAATGACAAAAGCACAAGTGCGGTTGTATACCAAAGAGTTCTTGGATTTGCTGGAGAAGCGCTACAATGTGCGGCCAATCTTATACACCAACAAAGACTTCTACAAGCAGTATTTCGCTGATTATGAGGAATTTAAAGGATATCGATTCTGGATTGCGCACTACCACGTAGCCGATTTTGATATGCCTGGTGAAGGGGATTGGCATTTCTGGCAACACAGCGACCGCGGCAACGTAACAGGCATCAATGAAATGGTCGATTTCAATGTGTTTAATGGCGATAGCCTGGCGCTGCGAAAGCTATGTTTGCCTTAACCGCTGATCGTTAATGACAGTTAAAGGCTGGTTAATGTGCGTTTTACTCCCTTTTTTAAGATATTTTTGTGGCTGTTTTACTTTTCACTTTTCAAACAACGACTTTTCTAAGCATGAAAGGAACCCTCACTTTACTCGTCGCAATGCTGCTGGCTACTGCCGGATTTGCCCAATCCAAAACCCTGCCCTCTGTTAATGTTAAAACACTGCAAGGCGAATCCATCAACGTACAAACCCTCGGTCAAACGGGTAAAATCACCGTCATCAGCTTCTGGGCTACTTGGTGCTCTCCCTGTAAAAAAGAATTAGACGCCATCAGCGAAATTTACGAAGATTGGCAATCAAAATACGATGCCGTGGTTGTGGCCATCAGTACCGACGACTCACGTTCGGCAGCCAAAGTACCCGGTGTCGTGGAGGCCAAAGGCTGGAAATACCGGATCCTTCTGGATAGCAACAAAGAACTTTCTATTGCCGCCAACATCCAATCAGTACCCTACACCTTCTTACTCGACCAAAATGGCAACATTGTGTATGAGCATATCGGCTACACGCCTGGCGATGAGGATGAGTTGGAGGAAAGGATTGCGGCGTTGGCGAAAAAAAAGTAGTTGAACGGCGTCTAAACCTTATAGGTTGAAAAACCTTAGGGCTTCTATTCAACTTCCATTTGCAGGAATCACTTTTATTACTTTGACTGCCAAGCAGTTGTGTCATTCCGAGCGAAGCGAGGAACCTGGGTTACGCTATAAAATCAGGTTCCTCGCTTCGCTCGGAATGACACAATTGCTTCGTATTTCCAATTCAATTCCAACCCACTGGCACCAGCGACACCACAATCAACTTATTGGCCAGCACTACATTCCCAGCCTCCAGCACCACAAAATAAAGTCCCGCAGGCAGTAAACTGACATTGACACTTGCCTATTTCTGGCCTGCACTAGTAGGACTTCCAGCCGGGGCAAGCCATTACCATCGAAAAAACGAATACGCCCCTTGGCAGAGGCAAGCCATTTCCAATCAATAGTCGTAAATATTGCTGCGGGATTGGGGCGCAGAAGCATTGCAGTTTAGGTTACAAGCCCTTCGC
>JBBRWA010000007.1:0-44587 GCA_038246345.1 Chitinophagales bacterium | reverse complement strand
TCTTTTCCCAGGGCTTTTACCGCCAAAACGGTGGTCACCGCAGAGTCGATACCGCCCGACAAGCCTATAATGGCCTGTTTAAACCCCAGTTTTTTGAAATAGTCCTGAATGCCCAAAACAAGGGCATCATGGATCAACTTTATCTTTTCTTTAGGCTGCTCATTGGAAATGCCGCCAGTTATTACCGCGTCATAATCGTATACTTTCAAGTCTTCCTCAAAGTATTTCATTTCATCAAAAACCTTTCCGTCGGGCGACATTACCAAGCTGCCGCCATCAAAAATAATATCTGTCTGGGCCCCTACCCCATTCACGTAAAACATGGGTATGCGGTATTGCATTACGTTCACCCGCACGGTATGAATGCGGGCAGCAGCATGGGCATAATTGAAAGGCGAAGCAGAAAGGTTCAGGATGAAATCGGGGCGCTGCCACATCATTTCATCCAGCGGGCAGACGGTGTAGAGCGGGTTTTCATTGCCGACGTTCCAAATATCTTCGCAAATGGATAAAGCAATTTTTTTGCCCTTGAATGAAACTGTTTGAAACTTGTCGGCAGGTTCAAAATAGCGGTATTCATCAAAAATATCGTAAGTGGGCAGCAAGGTTTTGTGTTGTACGCCCAATACCGCGCCATTGTACAGAAAATAGGCAGAATTGTACAAATCCTTGCCCGCCAACACGGGGTTGCGGCTCGGTGCCCCAACGGCAATGGCGATGCCGTCACTGGCTTTGCACAAGGTTTCTACGCTTTTGCTGCAGCGATTGATAAAATCATCAAACTCCAGGAAATCACGCGGTGGATAGCCACAGACGGCCAATTCGCCAAAGGCAACAATATCTGCCCCTTGTTTTTTGGCTTCAGCTACGGCATCGAGCATTTTTTGGAGATTGCCTTCGATGTTTCCGATATGATAATTGAGTTGTGCCAGCGCGATTTTCATGAAACAGGAATGTTATTTGTGTATGGTTGAGGCGAGTTGTTGTGCTTTGTGGTGGCAAAGAAACAGAATTGTACGTTGGCTTGTTAAATGAATCTACCAATAAAAAAATCCTTCCTAACTTGACCGCGCAGAAATGCCCATCCAAAGCTTCAACTTTATCCTCTTTTGTATGAAACGTCTCTTAATACCCTTCCTGTTAACCCTACCACTCTTTTTACTTTCCCAAAAAATGTACCGTAGCGGTGAATGGTGCGCCGAAAGCAAACACCTCTCCTTGAGAGGCCTGGCGGGGCTAGGGGGGGATGGGCGCTCCGATTCCATCGACCTCACACATGCCTGGATTACCCTGGACATGAGCTTGGCAGCAACAAAAACGATCTCCGGAAATTGTCGCTGGGTTTTTACGCCAAAAGTCGCGGGTGTCGACCAGTTGCGTTTCGATTTACTGGGGCTCACTGTTGACTCCGTGACTTTAAACCAGCAAATGCTGACATTTGAACAAATTGGCGAGCAGGTTTTGATACCCATAAATCCTGTGCTACAAGTTGGCTCCATCAATGACGTAGTCATTTATTACCAGGGTAGTCCGCAAAAAGATGCCTCTGGTTGGGGGGGCTTTTATTTTGAAGGCAACTACGCCTTCAATCTTGGCGTAGGCTTTGCCGCTGACCCACATGTATTTGGCCGAGCTTGGTTTCCCTGCTTCGACAACTTTGTCGAGCGTAGCAGCTACACTTTTGACATCTACACAACTCCCATACAACCAGCTTATTGCAACGGCTATCTCTTGACTGATGAACCAACAGCCGATGGGAAACGTCGACGATTGTGGTTGCTCAATCAGCCCATCCCGTCCTACCTGGCCAGCGTGGCCATCGGGCCCTACACCTCATTCACCCGCAACTATCCTGGCGAGCTGAATACCATTCCCGTTGAAATTGCCGCCGCTGCTGCCGATACCGTAAATGTGCGCAATACCTTTCAGCATTTGCCAGAAGCCATCAAAGCGTTTGAATACTGGTACGGGCCTTACAAGTGGAATAAAATCGGCTTTTCATTGGTGCCTTTTAATTCAGGCGCGATGGAACACGCCACCAATGTTGCCATCGGCAGGGTTTATATCAACGGCACCTTAAATTATGAAACACTTTGGGCGCATGAGCTCAGTCATCATTGGTGGGGTGATTTGGCCACTTGCAGCACCGCAGAAGATATGTGGCTCAACGAAGGCTGGGCGAGCTATTCTGAGCACCTTTTTACCGAGTGGGTGTATGGTAAACCTGCCTATCAAAAAGCGGTTCGCGACAATTTTCTGGATGTCTTACAAAAAGCACACGTGGAAGAAGGGGGCTATTTGGCCACCTCTGGCGTGCCGCACAACCTTACCTATGGAAAACACGTATACAACAAAGGTGCTGTTTTAGCCCACAATTTACGGGGCTACATGGGCGATACTGCGTTCAGGCTTGGTATTAAATCGGCGCTGGACAATACCAATTTCAAAGATTGGAGCAGTGCCGACTTTCGCGATAAACTGGAAAATGCTACAGGCCAAAACCTGGATGATTTTTTCAATGATTGGGTCTTTACAGGCGGCTACCCGGATTATTTGATCGATTCAGTGCTTTGGGCCCAAGAAGGGTTAGACGGCAAAGTGGCCAATATTTATGTGAAGCAAAAGTTGCGTGGAGCGCCACATTTTCACCAAAATGTGCCACTTGAGTTTACAGTTGTACATCCCGATGGCAGCAAGGATTTTACAACGAAAATGGTTTCTGGTGAAAACGCAATGGTCAAAATCAGCTTCAGTCTCCTGAATATGCCTTACCCTCAAATATGGGTCAATACCAATCAGAAAATCCTGCAAGCCCGATCAGAAGGGGAAAAGCTGTTTATTGGAACAGGCACAACGAATTTTGGGGATGCCAAAATGAGCGTGACCGTCAACACCCTCGGCGCAGACTCCGTGTTGTTTCGGGTAGAGCATCATTTTTCCAGCCCCGATGATGCGGGCGCAAACCCGAACAATTATGTGTTGACCAACCGTTTTTGGCAGGTGCTGGGTTCCTACCCAGCCGGATTTGACGCGCGGGGTATTGTTTTTTACGACGGAAGAGGCCAATTAGACCAACTGGACACAGAACTGTTTGCTGCAACCAGTCCTTCTGAAGACAGTATGGTATTGCTGTATCGACCAAGTGCCGGGTATCCCTGGCAAGAGTGGCCAACATACAGCAAGAATACATTGGGTTCTGCAAGCGACAAGTTTGGAAACCTTCAAATTCTACACCTGCAAGCAGGTCAATATACCATTGGTAAAGGTGTATCTAGTACAGCCATCAAGGAGCCTTCAACATCGCTTGGAAAGATCAAGGCAACACCAAATCCAACCAGGGACTTTGTTACCATACGTTCGGAAAACCCCATCGAACAGTTGCAGCTCTACAGCCAATCAGGTGGATTGTTGAAAGAAATATTTTTTGAAAAAACAAGATCCCTGGACTTTTCATTGCAACAGTTTCCAAGTGGACAGTACTGGCTGATAGCTTCTGGCGTGGATGGCGTATCAACACTGTCAGTTGTGAAACTCTAGTGCCGCATCCACTTATTCTATTTTTGGTTACCGAATGCAAATAATTGCGTCTAATCCTCATGGTATAATCCAGTCCCTGCGTGCAAACTAAAGGACATGTCTCACTTTCAAACGTCAAAACAATAAATGAACAAACCTTCTCTGCTCCGTGCGGGGTTTTCATCCCTACTGATTACACTGTGCATAATCCCAGCTTTTTCACAGTTAAAACCTGCCAATCAAGCAAACGATGCTAAAACAAAGGCAACAAATCCATTCGCCATGGTAGCCCAAATGGTATCTGACTCCTTTGGCGCGCCTGTAAAGCTCATTGAAGAGTTCATCCGAGAAGCAAAAGCATTGGAAAAAGATGAAGGTATTCCAGCTACCCTGTTTATTGGCATCGCGATCCTTGAATCCACAGGTTTCACCAGTCATTTGTACCAAAATGCCTTAAATCCATTTGGGATGCGGGCTACCAAAATTTGGAACGGCCCAACTTTTGTCATGTACCACGAAGGTGCTGATGCGCCTTTTCGAAAATACGACAGCCCGCGACAAGCGGTTCGCGATTTTAAGGCCTTCCTTGCAAGCAGAAAATGGTTTGACGATGCGCTACGATGCCCCGTGACGGACATAGATTGCTTCCTGAAGGGCATGAGTGCCAACTTACAAAAAAAAGAACCCGGCTACGCCCGAGACCCGGAATGGGCCAATAAAATTCGTCGGGTCATCCGCACGTATAAGTTGGAATCGCTGCGCTAATGCCGCGACCGCCGAATATCCGATGACTGTGACGAGCTCATTTTACGTTCAGCTACGGTTGTAGCATTGGGCTCAAAAGCTCCAGGAGCCCAGGTATTTCAAGAACAGTTTCACCAGATTTTCGGCATCTGAGATGGCGCGGTGTTGTTGACCGGTAAAAAGAATGTCTTCCATTTCAATGGCTTTACGCAGGCCAGGGCTGCGGCGAATCCGCTTCATCAAGCGATATTGCTCCTTTAAGTTCACGTGGGAGTCTGTCCAGTCCGATTCCAGTCGGTGCAGCCGGCAGTCGCTGGCAAACATTTTTTTGTCAAAATTGCCCCAGGAGCACAGTACATAATCCTCTTCGTGAATGCGGCCCCAGTCCCAGAACTCCTCGATTACTTCGGGGAATTTATTTGCTCGGGTTACATCTCTTTGATCGATACCTGTAAGTTCCCGACAAAAAGGCGAAAGTGTGGGATGCGCCTGGGGTTTTACGAATCGGTTGAATTTCCCGCGCACCTCACCAAAGTGGTTGATTTTGTAAGCACCTATTTCTATTGTCTCCTGAATAAAGTCTGGCGGCGGATTCTCCCAGCAGGTGGCTTCAAGGTCATAAACGATATAATTCATACACTTTCTGTGTTTAGCGGAGTCCTGATTTTTTCAATATGTACCACAAAAGGAGACGCCAGCGGCTTTTTTGCGAAAGATAGAACAAAAGTTGATCCAGTCCTGGTCGTACCAGTTTGGTTTTGGGGTGTATCAAAGGAAAATCGAGCTGGTCGGCGCGAATGGCTGCACGCGCATCTTTTTTACTGGTATGGGTAGCGCCTGCTTCCCCGATGCCCGTATTCTGTACCAGATTTTTCGATGGTACAATAGACATGCCCCTTGCTTGAAGGACGCTGAATAGCCAGGCATAAGCCCAGGAATTGTTCTTTTTTTGGCGGGTCGTCTCAAATTTATCCAACAAATATGCCTGCGACATTGTATTTGAGGTGATCTCCGCTAAGCGATTTTGCGCCACAAACGCATCCAAAGCATCCAAATTAAGCGACATTTTTTTCCAGGCGCTGCGCCAACTTGCCCATCCCCAGACAAATACGAATTTTGAGAAGAAATAGCTTTCAATTTGGCCTGCTGTAATTTCTGCGGCGAGGTTCGAACCCGCTATGTGCATGACTTTCGGGTCGTTCTGGTATTCTTTGAGCAAAGTTTCACAGTATGGGAAAAACGAAATATCTGGTAAGCAGTCATCTTCCAGTACAATACCCATTTCTTCCTGCTCAAAAAACCAATCCAGTGCATTGGACACACCGTTGCGCAGCCCCATATTTTTTGCACGAAAAAGGGTGTAAACCTCGCATTGCCAATCAATTGTATTGACCAGCGCCCGAACAGCTGCTACTTTTTCGGCTTCACCTGCTACTCCTGCACGGGGTCCATCGCAATGTACGTACACCCGAGAGGGACGCACTGCACGAACCCGCTCAAGCACAGCGCTGGCGTGCTCAGGCCTGTTGAAAAACAGCAGCAACACAGGTACTTTACAGGTATACTCCATATTATCAATTACATAGAATCATAGCAAACATAAGACTAGGCTGCTAGTAGCCCTGAAAGGGCGAAATCTCTAACATTGGGCAGCGCCCGATGGTAACGCAGCGCCCGGTGGCTAGACCTCCCAGGGCAGCGCCCTATGTGTGAGGCGTAACCTCTACACCAAGACATCGCCCGCGGCGCGGTAGACCTTTACATGCGCCGCCACACTCTTCTCCCAGGTAAATTCCGCAGCGCGTTCCAGCCCTACGCTTATCATCCGTTCCCGCACCTTTATATCCTCCAACACGGTCTTGACGGATTTCACCAACTGCTCCCCATTATTTTCGCTGAAATACAATGCCCCCTTTCCCCCTACCTCTGGCAGTGAACTTGCCGCATGTAGGACACAGGGACAAGAACAGGCAAATGCCTCCAACACTGGCATTCCGAAGCCCTCATAGTAGGAAGGGAAGATGAAACAAGCGGCCCTGCTATACAGTTCCGCCAAATCAGTATCTGTCCGAATGTTTGGCTGAAGCACCTTTTCCTGGACGCCCAAGGACATCATTTGGGCAGTTTCTTTCTTGTCGAAAATGGAGCCACCGGCACAAACCAAGTATAAACTGGCATCATTGCGCAGCAGCTCGGCTAATTGCTCCAGCATCCAGGAAAAGTTTTTATACGCGCCGCGTTGCCCGACGAACAGTAAGAATCGCGCTGGCAAGGCAAGTGCATGCTTTGATCCCAAAGCTGGTGCCCGCATTGAATTGCCGTGGTGAATGGTGTGAATTTTCTTAGGATCAAGGTCAGGGATGTACGCCAAAACATCTCGTTTGGTATTTTCTGAGACCACGATCACCGCGTTGGCATGTCGCGCAAGCAGTTGCATGTTTTCAAACACTTTTGAATCGAGTGAAAACAGGCCTTTGCTGCCATGCTCAAATTTCGCGTGGATCATATCGTGGATGGTCATGACAAATGGAGTCTTCTGTGCTAGAATAGTTTCCAGGTAATAATCACCAAAATAGGTTGGGTGAAACACGTCCGGCGCGGTATTGCGCAAGGCCCGCAGCGAAGGGCCACGCCCCAAACGCTCTTGCAACCATTTTTTTCCTTTGAATGGAAACGGGCTCAAAGAGGTAGCCTTAAAATCCGGATCGGCACGCATGTAAACGTTTTCACTGTAGAAACCCTCTGGAAAAATTGGCGTATGCCCTAATTCCCGCATTCCTTTGGCAATTTCAAAAAAATAGCGTGAAATGCCGCCATAAGCCTGCCAGGAAAATACTTGATGGTCAAAAAGTACACGCATGGCGCAAATGTGCAGCAAATCGGCATCGAAACGAGGAGATTTTGAATTTTATGCAAAAAAAAATGACGATCCAAGTACTTTTGTGTCTCAATCAGCAAACAGGTGCATTGCTTTAGTCTTACTAGATTTAAGAAGGGAGGCTGGCACAAAATTCATTTACCATAAATTAAATAATGTCAAATAAAGACAAGTTCATTGCAGATATAGAGGCTGGATACACCTTTAATGGTGCCTCCTTGATTATGGGCGGGGCCATGCTCGACGGGGAAGCCATTCAGGGTTTGCAGGTGAAAGTCCCACTGCGCACCATGAACCGCCACGGTCTGATCGCAGGTGCTACGGGTACTGGTAAAACAAAAAGCCTACAAGTTATCGCCGAGCAACTTGCAGCAAACGGGGTTCCTTGCTTGCTCATGGACATCAAGGGCGACTTGTCCGGCATCGCGATGCCAGGATCTGACAACCCGAAAATAACGGATCGAGCTGGAAAAATCGGCATTACATGGCATCCTACGGCGAATAGCATTGAGTTTCTTTCCTTGTCCGGTGAAAAAGGTGCCAGGCTCCGGGCTACTGTCAGTGAATTTGGCCCAGTCTTGTTTAGCCGTATTCTGGGGCTCAATGACACCCAGGGCGGTGTAATAGCGGTTGTTTTTAAATATTGTGACGACAGAAGTTTGCCGCTCCTCGACCTGAAGGACTTCAAAAAAGTGCTGCAATACCTTGGGAATGAGGGCAAAGAGGAAATGGAAGCTGAATTTGGGCAGTTTTCCTCCGCTACCGCAGGCACCATTTTGCGCAAAGTTGTAGAGCTGGAACAACAAGGTGCGGAGGCGTTTTTTGGCGAAGTCTCCTTTGATGTGAAAGACCTGACCCGAATTGACGAAAATGGGCGTGGTGTTGTCAGTGTAATACGCCTGACCGACATTCAGGACCGCCCGAAATTATTCAGCACTTTTATGCTGCAGATGTTGGCAGAGATTTATGCCTCTTTCCCGGAAGAGGGCGATATGGAGCAGCCTAAACTTTGCATTTTCATTGATGAAGCACACCTTGTTTTCCAGGAAGCTACTTCCGCCTTGATGCAACAGTTAGAAGCCATAATTAAGCTTATTCGCTCTAAAGGTGTTGGTATCTTTTTTATTACCCAAAATCCGACAGATATTCCAGACAGCATCTTGTCGCAGTTAGGCCTCAAACTACAGCATGCGCTTCGGGCATTTACCGCCAAAGACCGTAAGGCGATAAAGATGGCCGCTGAAAACTACCCGATAACGGCGTATTACCAAACAGAAGACTTGCTTACCTCCCTGGGTATTGGAGAAGCTTTTATCAGTGTTTTGAATGAAAAGGGCATCCCATCTCCGCTCGTACACACGCTCATGCGTCCGCCCGAGAGCCGAATGGACATCCTGACACCAACAGAAATAGATGGCATCCTTGGCCGTTCTGCGCTGGTGCGCAAGTATAACCAGGATATTGATCGGGAAAGTGCCTATGAAATACTGAATGGCAAAATTGCAGATGTTCAAGAAGCTCAGGCAACTCAAGCACCATCGAAACCAACAAGACAGGAAAAAGAAGAGCCGGGTATGATTGAAACAATAGCCAAAGATCCACTCGCCCGGCAAATTGGGCGCACCGTTGCAAGGGAACTTACCCGCGGGTTATTGGGTGTTTTGGGATTGGGCGGCAGTCGGCGGACTACCAGGAAAAAGACAGGTTGGTTCTAGTGCCGCAAATTGATTGACGTGTATCGATAGGTTATCTTCATAGGCGCGGCACTTGCATTCAACATTGTTAGCAACCTGTGGATAACGAGGGGATAACTTCACATCGGAATGTTCCACGCTTTGGAGAAACCGAATCTATCTTTGCCGACTTTTCAAGGCAAAACCAATCCATAGATATGCTTAAAGACATGGGCAAAGTAATTACCATTGCCAATCAAAAAGGTGGTGTCGGTAAAACGACCACTGCTATAAACCTCGCGGCGTCTCTGGCTATTTTGGAGAAAAAAGTGCTGCTGATCGATGCCGATCCACAAGCCAATGCTTCTTCTGGGGTTGGGCATCTGGACGATGATGAGCGGATAAGTCTGTACGACTGTCTGGTGCACGGCACTGATCCACGTGAAGGTATTTTGCCTACAGAGACACCAAACCTTTGGCTGCTGCCATCCAATATTGATTTGGTGGGTGCAGAGCTGGAAATGGTGAACATGCCCAACCGCGAATACGTGTTGCGGGGGGTTGTCGGCGAATTGCGCAACGATTATGATTACATTTTCATCGATTGCTTGCCATCACTTGGACTGATAACCGTCAATGCCCTCGTAGCAGCCGACACCGTATTGATTCCAGTGCAGTGCGAGATGTTCTCTTTCGAAGGTTTGGCCAAGTTAAAAAATACGATCGACCTCATTCGCCAGGGCTTCAACCCGAATTTACAGGTAGAAGGGCTTCTTATCTCCATGTACGACAGTCGTTTGCGTCTTGCAAACGCCATTGTAGAAGAAGTGCGGAACAGTGCTACCGACTACGTTTTTGAAACCATTATTCACCGTAACAGCCGCGTAGCGGAAGCGCCGATGTCACATACACCTGTGGCATTGTACGATGTGTCCAGCAAAGGCGCGACCAACTTCTTCAACCTCGCGGAAGAATTCCTCAGAAAAAACCCTAATTAAACATGGGAAAGACAAAATTCGATACTGGCGGCATTAAGGCCCTTTTGGGGAATCCCCGTCAGATGGACAAAGCGGTTCAGGAAAATCCGCAGGACGTGGTGCGCGAATTGGCCACCATGGTCGCCATGATCCCAATAAAGCAGATCAAATCGAACAGCGGACAGCCACGGAAAGCATTTGCTGGTGAAGCACTGGAAGAACTGGCAGCGAGCATCAAAGCGCACGGCATCATCCAGCCAATTACAGTGCGTCGCATCCACGGTAAAGAATACCAGATCATTTCTGGTGAACGCCGATACCGCGCCAGTCAACTCGCCGGTCTAACGGAATTGCCCGCCTATATTCGCCTGGCCAATGACCAGGAGTTGTTGGAAATGGCCCTGATCGAGAACATCCAGCGGGAAGACCTGAATGCCTGGGAGATAGCCGTTTCTTATGGCCGTTTGGCAGAGGAGTTCAAGCTTACCCATGAAAACTTGTCGGATCGGGTTGGAAAACAACGCAGTACCATCACCAATTACCTGCGTTTGTTGAAATTCGAAGGGGATCCTGATATCAAACAAGGCCTTATTGACACAAAAATTAGCATGGGCCATGCACGGGCGCTTGCGAGTGTCGACGATTATGCCATTCGCAATTCTTTGTACCAACAAATTGTGGAGCAAGATCTTTCTGTGCGCGCCATTGAAGCCTTGATCGCGAGTTATCAGGAAAGCCGCAAGCCAAAGGAAGCTAAAAATGAAGACGGTCTCCCGCAGCATTTGCGCGAAATACAGGATCGTTTCAACGCGTTTTTTGGCAGTAAAGTGTCGCTCAAGCGCGATGAAAAAGGGAAGGGCCAATTGGTCATCAAGTTTTCAAATGACGCGGAGTTCAATCGGTTGATTGATGCCATTGAGCGGTAGGAAGCGGAAACCTCGTAGGTCTTAAACTTCAGAACCCTCCAAAAAAACCTTGTTTTTTTGGAGGGTTCTGAAGTTTAAGACCTACGAGGTTTGTAACAAATGCCAAGCCAACGCGTCGGTAGCACCGCGTTCACGCGGTCCGGACGAGAGCCTTCAGGCTCCCGAAGCTAAAAACATATCTACCTTATCTAAAATTCAACCACAAACTCCCCTACATGCCCCATATCCCCCATCACCCATTGATCCGGTGTTGGGAGCATTTCTTCTATAAAAGCATTGCTATCTCCACCCAGCTCCAGCATTTTTTCAAAAACCAACATTGAAACAGGGCTTTCCTGGTCAAAATACTGCGGCTTCTCGCGCTGCTTCTGGCTACGGGCAAAAAAGTATCGTGGTACATTTAATGCATCAAGCCCCTTTTTCAATAGCCTATACCGTGTTGCAGATTTACGCGGGGCAGCCATTGCAGCTTCGAAAAAAACAACCTTTAAATCCCAAGCCTCCCGTGCCAGTATCAATGATTGAAATTCGATTCTTGGGCGCTTATTTACAGTTTCTGAAAATTGAGTCCACGCACTTACCTGATCCATTAAAGCAAGGGAAGAAACATACGGTACGCCCAAATGCCACAGCACTTGCATCACGGGCGGGCGGGATTCAGGCGCTTCCAGCCCCAAGTCTGTCAGAACAATTTGTTTGCCACTAATTTTTTCTACTAATACAGGCCCCTCTGCTTTTAGGCAAACGCCTACATCGCTCAATAATACCGTGTTCTTTCCTGTTTTGCCCCCTACCCTTCCATCTGGCACCAATAAGGTCTGCTCTGCTTGTATGGACTGGAAATTGGCATTTGACCAGCCTTGCCAGGGGAACAAAATGGGCGGGGATTCCAAAGATTCTTTGAAATCGCTTGGGAACAAGTGCAGCCAACGTGCGAATAGTTTGCCGCCGCCGGGGAACATCGCGTTTACGACAGCCTTGTAGCCACTTGGGGTTTGATACACTTGAAGCATGGCACCCAGTTTCCCCTCGTAGCGTGGCGCTGAAGTTGCTTTTTCTGGCGTCTTATCTTCAAAAAATAAGCTACAAAAGCGCTGAAAATCAATTGTTTCTCCGATCTGGAGCTTATCCTTGGCAAATTGATACAACCGTGACCTAAAACGCGGCAGTACAATTTCCTGACGGCTTCCCCAGCAAGCGGACAGTTCATCTGCAAATTGTCGAATAGCAGCTTCCGGGCAATTATTCGGCAAAGTGCGCTCAACATCCTCAAAAAAGATTTGTTCGGCAGGGATTGGCGGTGCTACGGCAGCGTTTTTTTCAAAAAAAGCTGCCAAATGACCTTTGGATTCTTGTTGGGTTTGTTGCGCGGCTTCAAGGCTTTGATAGGGAATGGCACGGGCAGAAACCCGCAACAGTTGTAATAAATATGCGGTATCGGTTAATCCAGGATCGCTGGGGAGCTGACTTAGGTATTGGACCAAATTGCTGCTCCAGGAAGGTGTCATGCCCGTTTCCGGGAGTTGCCAAGCCAGCAAGCCCAAATCAATCAAGCTCCGCAAGAGTGTTTCTAGCGGTGCTTGCTGCGCATCAACGACCTCCAACAGGTTGCCCAACAGCTTTGGATATGGTAGTTTTCGGTCATTTTCAAGTAAAATCTGGACAATTAGTTCCGCTACAGGATTTGGCTCGAGCTGCTGAAAAGCCTCGTGTTCGCCATCAAAGTAGAGCCAGGTCAAAGGCTTGTCTGCTCCCTCGTTAATGGAAAGAGACGGGTTTAGGGCGACGAATAGTGATGCATAAAAGCTTGGATTGCGCAACAGCACTTCATACAAGGCAGGCAGCATGGCAACATTGAGCGTTATGGCTACTTTCTCAGCCTCGAAGCTAAAATCTTGTTCCTGACCCAAGCGCCAAAGCTGAACGGTGGTAAACCGGCCCAACGGGGATGTTTTGAAGGTGCTGCGGCAGCGGTACTGGAAAATTGACACTGCGGTTTGGCGATCCTTTTTATTGAATGCAGCAATCGGTTTAGCGCAAAACTCCGGCAGGCGATCAAGCAAATCGTGGCTGGCAAACAACAAAGCTCGACGAAAGCCTGGAACAGTTGCTGTTTGTTGAAGGCTCGCCCATTCTCCTTCCAATCGGCGTTGGTAGGCTAGTTCGTAATGTTGCGTCCAATGCGCAGCAACGGACCATGCCTTTAAATTGGCCAACAACTCCACCGTGAGCGGCTCATGCCTCCTGGAATCCAATTCACCCAGCAAGGTTTCGTTGGGCATTTTTTGTTTCTGGTAAAAAACCTTCCTGGCATTGTACAGGGCCGTGCGAAACGTTGACTCGGGCTGCCTCGCGATCAAGGCATCAAATGCAGCTTGTACTTTGTCTGCAGCTTCTTCTGCAGCATGTTCCAGCTCGGAATGCAGCCCATCCTTAAATTCATTCGGTTGGAAAGGCAACCCGCCAGCCCTTATTAGAATCATAGGAAATATTGCCATGCCGTCGTCTTTGATGCGCAAGTTGGCGCTTACCATTGAATTCTTCCTGATCTGCCGATGAAAAATTTTTTATTTTTGATCTTTTGCTTTCATGCTGTTCTTGGGTTCGCTCAGGAAAAGCAAAAGAATGCAGTGAAATGGGGCTTTATCCTTGGTATAGAAACCCAAACCCTGGGCATTGAGCCACTGGATGAAAAAGGGCCGGAGGAAAGCGCCGTACAATCGGGGCGAAACCAGCCAGGGGTGACCATCGGGGTATTGGGCGAAAAAAAACTGTGGATTGGCTTGTCCTTTCAATCGGGCCTGTCGTTTTCCTATACACACAATCCTGTGGATTTCAGACCCGATGGGCGCATACGATATCAGTTTGCCGATATTGAATTGCCTTTGTACTTCAGTATCGCCAATCAAAAAAATGGTGGGCTTCCTTTGCGGGGGAAGATATTGTTTGGCTCACGTTTAGGCTGGAACCTAGCGAATCGCTCGAATGATCGCTTGCTACTGATGCAGGAAAGGATTGGTCTTGATCTGGGGCTGGGCGTCGAGATTAGAATCGGAAAACTGAAAATATGCCCGGAAGCTATTTATTCGCATGGACTTAATAACCTCCACAATTTTACAGGCACAAATTACGACTATCTCGTAGGCCGGACAGTACGCGACAAAGTGGCATTTCGGGTGGTATTACAACGTTTCGATTAACTTATTTTAGGTCTTTTTGAGCGAATCTGGCTACCTTCCCCGCCTAAAACAATTCGCTTATGCTCCGTTATTTACTCTTAATACTCTGTCTTTCAGCAACATTTACGGTCAACGCACAAGAACCTACGGAAGAACAAGTGTCCCCTTGTGGCACGCCAAATGGCATTTCTCCCTGGTTGAAAGCCTATAAAGCCAATCAAACGCCAATTTTTTCAGAACGCTCGGAAGACACCCTGTGGGTTGCCCTGCAAGTGCACCTGGTAGGTAGGGACAACGGTGTTGGTCGGTATCCTTACGACAAGGCATTTGAAGCCTTTTGCCGGCTCAACCTTGATTTTGCCCCTGCCAAAATCCAGTTCTATTTGAAGGATTCCTTCAACCTCATCAACAATACGGAGTGGTACTCCCACACCACCATTCCACAGGGCATCAACATGATGTTGAGCAACAATGTTGATGGTGCATTGAATACCTATTTTGTAAGCGATCCGGCGGGAAACTGCGGTTACAACCTGCCTTATGCAGGCGTGGCCATAAAACACACCTGCGCTGGCGCCGCTGCCCACACTTGGGCGCATGAGGTTGGTCATGCCCTGGCCCTGCCCCACCCTTTTATTGGCTGGGAAGGTAAGACGTATAACTACGCTACGCCCACCCCAACGTTGGTAACCTATGATTACACCTATTTTCACGATAGCCTGGAGACGCAAGTGCCAGCGCCATTGGATACAGCCTTAGTTGAATTAGTCAATGGCTCCAATTGTGCTATTGCAGCTGATTTGATTTGTGACACCAAGCCAGACTATCTCAGTTACCGCTGGAATTGTAACACCCAGCAAATGAGCTCCGTAAAGCAAAAAGACCCCCTTGGGGCGGATTTTTACTCCGACGGTAGCTTGTTCATGTCTTACGCAGATGATGCTTGCCAAACGCGGTTTTCTCCTGAAGAAATCCAAATCATGCGCGCCAACTTGATGACGGAAAAAGCCGAATGGGTGGCTCCATCCGTGTTGGAATCGCCTACAGTAGGGGTTGCTGAAGCCATTGAGCCTATTTTAGATCAGCCCGTGCCTTTTACTGGAACAATACTGAAGTGGTCTTCAGTGCCCAATGCAACGTATTACGTGGTACAAGCCTCCAGATTTGCCAGTTACGTATTAAAAGAACTCGATATTCTCACAACTGATACTTCGGCGTTAACCGGGCCATTGGTACTCAATAAAACTTATTTTTGGCGTGTAAAAGCGTACAATTCATGGCATTCTTGCGTGGATTTTAACGAAAATGCTTCTTTTTTAACGGTACCCACCACCTCAGTGTATACCCCCGATTGGGAAGGTTGGCGCTGCTATCCTTCTTTGATGGTAGCAGGTCAGCCATTGCAGCTGGAAATTCCTGAATCTTGGCGGGGGCAAACTGCCATAGCGCGCATTTTTGATACCTCAGGACGACTGGTTTGGGAAGAATACTTAACCATGCACAGCCCAATAATGAGGCTTGAGTTGCACAATGAAGCTTGGCAAACTGGTTTGTACCATTTTGTGCTGACGAGCAAGCGGGGGGTGAAAAGGCAGCCTGTATTTATTCATTAGTGTCGCTAGTTAGCCAGTCCCCACATGCCTTGCCCAAGTCTGCAAACAAAAAGCGACCTTCGCCGCTCAAACAAACTTACTGTATTTTCGATGATGTCAAAATTACGCTTTCTGGTTCCAGCCCTGTTGTTTTTCGTGCAATCGGTTGGAGCCCAACAAACCCCTGATGATTTTTGTGGCACCCGTGGAATGACCAAATGGTTTGACTGGTATAGCCAAAACCGAAACATATTGTCCGCAGATTTTGGTGGGGACACTTCCTGGCTGTACGTGCCCATGACGGTGCAATTGACGGCAAATGATGCTGGATCAGGATATTTCAACCTGGAACAAGCGATCATAGCGGTTGACTATATGAACCAACGTTTCGTTCCAGCTAAAATTCGTTATTATTTGGTGCCGGGCGACCCATTTCGCTTTTTGCCCAATTCATACTGGCATATCCATCAGTGGGACGGCGGTGCTGATATGATCGAAAAAAACAGGCTGCCCGATCGCCTGAATGCCTTTGTTGTCAATGACCCTGCGGGCAACTGCGGCTATTCCTGGATGGATGCTATTGTGCTGAAAAATAGTTGTTCCGGTCAATACAACAGCACCTGGGCCCACGAAGCAGGGCACCATTTTTCACTGCCACATCCCTTTTTTGGTTGGGAAGGACAAACCTGGAATTATTCCACACCCGCACCTGTCGACTTTGGTGGCTACCAGGTTGAAAAAACGGACGGCAGCAATTGCTATAACTCAGGCGATCGTTTTTGCGATACCCGACCAGATTACTTGAATTACCGTTGGAGCTGCGATCAGAACGGGGAAAGTTATGTGCTCCAGCATGATCCAAACAACGTGGAATTCAAGTCAGACGCGTCCCTTATTATGGGCTATGCAAGCGATGTTTGTGCCAGCCGGTTTACACCGGAGCAGATCATGGCGATGCGCACCAATATCATGACCGAACACAGTTCCTACCTACAAATCACTGACCCTTTGCAGGAGATTTCGGACAATGATCCTGTAGCGCTTATCAGCCCGGTTGATACTGCTTTTGTGCAATACAACAACATCACTTTTTCCTGGAATCCGGTGCCGAATGCCTCACTCTACACCGTAGAAGTGGCACTACATGGAAATATGATACCCAAATTTATCTGGGAAACGGTGTATAACACCACAACTTTGACCGTCACTAAAAACCTGCCACAAAACAGGCTCCTTTACTGGCGCGTACGCCCCTATAGCGAATGGGATTTGAGCAAACAACTTGCGCCGCAACAAATTGGGGTGTTCAGTACCATCGTCACTACTGCTACCAATGAGCTGGAGCGTGTGCTCGCTGCGGACTTGTCGCCTAACCCAATTGCGTCTGGCACGCCTGTAAATCTATCGCTGAGTGCTGATAAAAGCATGGATGTATTGCTTTCAATTGCAGATGTAACAGGCAGGGTTATGCACTTGGAAGCTACAACCATCCAACAGGGCGAGAATTTATTAAACATCCAAACCACGAAGTTAAATGCTGGCATTTATTTCGTTTCAATGCAGAACGAGTTGGGCAGGCTGGTAAAGCGCTTGTTGGTGACAGAGTAATAATATTGTAGCAATCTGATTCGGTATTGCCCTTCGCCCTCATTTCCCCAATCAACGGAGAAAATGAGGGCGATTTTTTTCTGCCTACATTTGCGCAAAATCTATCGAAACCATGGGCGTTATTCGCCGACAAAGTCTCAAACACGCAAGCGTCAACCTGGTCGGACTGGCTGTGGGCGCTGCCAGTACATTTCTCGTGTACCCGCACGTGCGCGAGGACTTTGGCCTGGTGCAGATATTATTGCAGGTTGGGCTACTGGGCCTCCCGGTAATGTCGCTGGGCGCCAATACGGTTGCCATTCGCTTTTTTCCGAAATTCCAGGATAAATCGTTGGGGCACAATGGTTTCTTGCCTATGCTGCTGCTGCTTTGCGGCATGGGCTTTGTATTAAGCGGTGCCATTGCCTGGGTGTTTTGGGCACCGTACATGGCCAGTGTTGAAGTAAAGTCGCCGCTAATACACCAATATCTTTGGATGGCGTTTCCAATGGCGTTTTTCTACGTCGTGAGCACAGTACTGTCTGTTTATTCCGCCAATTTCAAGCGAATAGTCGTGCCTTCCATCTTGCTGGATTTTTCGCAAAAAATGATACTTCCCCTGTTGATGATCGGTGTTTGGCAGGAGTGGATCAGTTTGGAAATTGCGCTCTGGGGTATGCTGGTACACGCTTGTTGCGTCAGTATCGGCATGGTACTGTACCTGCGCTGGCTCGGGGAATGGCATTGGAAGCCCAACTGGAATTTCTTGACACCCGCGCTAAAAAAAGAACTTGTGTCTTTCATCAGTTTTTGGGCGATAGGCGGATTTGCTTTACTCATAGCCGCAAAATCCGATGTTTTTATGGTGGGATCGCTTAGCGCGGTAGAAGCAGCAGGCACCTTCACCATTGCGGCAGCGCTGGCAGCCATCATTGAATTACCCATTAAAAGCCTGTATTCCGCCAGCGCTTCCTCCGTTGCCAAACACCTGGCGGAAAACAATATGGCGGAGTTGGACAAACTTTACAAAAGTGTGTCTATCAATCTCTTAGTGGCAGGTTTATTGCTTTTTGGTGGTCTATGGGTGTGCATTGACAGCATCTTTCAGTTTTTCCCAGCCAACCAGCAGTCCGACATGGCGGCAGGTGCTTGGGTGTTCTTTTTTATAGGTTTGGCTAGGATTGTCGAGATGAGCACCGGGCTGAACAACAACATGATTTACTACTCCTCACATTACCGCATCTCCCTGATCTCGCTTAGTATCGCTGCCGCATTGACCATTGGACTCAATCTCCTGCTGATACCCCTAATTGGCTACACTGGAGCGGCCATCGCCACCCTGATTTCTGTGACTTTTTACAACGGCTTTAGTATTTGGCTGGTTTGGATCAAATTCCGATTGTTTCCGTTTACGAAAGAGACGTTTCTAGCTATTGGGCTTGCGCTAATAGCGTATGGGATGGCTTGGAGTATTCCATTCACAGGCATTGATTTATTGGATATAGTTTTTCGGGGCGGGGTATTTGCGTTGGTTTTTGGTGTGCTGGTGCTGCGTTTGAGGGTATCGGAGGAGTTGAATGATTTGTGGCGGGTGATGCTGGGGAGAATTAGGGTTTGGTGATGGGGCCGATAGGGCGATGGGGCGACCACAAGGGTCGCCCGTACGGGGAATGGCCGTGGCGCCATGGTAGGGCGACCCTTGTGGTCGCCCAAAAAAATCAATTTTCACCCCAAAATCCCGCCGATTCGTATATTTTCCAGCAAAATCGCCCTCATCCGCCGTATCTATGCCCCGCATAAATTTCAATAAATGATCAGAATCACCCTCGCCTTTGCATTTTCCATCATTGCAGTTGCCCTTCCCGCCCAAGACAAAAAGAAATGGGATGTCAGCAACCCTGCAACCAGCATCCCCTACCGAGACGTTGAATTCACCACTACAGAAGGCACTTGGATGTGCCTCGACGTATCGCCCGATGGCAAAACCATTGCGTTTGACCTGCTTGGCGATATTTACACCATGCCGATTAGCGGCGGCACAGCGACGTGCATTCGTTCAGGAATAGCCTGGGAGGTGCAGCCTCGCTTTTCGCCCGACGGACAAAAAATTCTGTTTACCAGCGATGCAGGCGGTGGCGACAATATTTGGGTGATGAACTCAAATGGTAGTGAGGCTAACCAGATAACCAAAGAATCCTTCAACTTGCTCAACAATGCGGTTTGGATTGACAATGAATACGTTGTAGGCCGCAAGCACTTCACCAGTACCCGCTCCCTTGGTGCTGGTGAGCTTTGGATGTATCATATCAGTGGCGGCGGCGGCGTGCAGCTAACCAAACGGAAGAACGACCAACAGGATGTAAATGAGCCTTCCGTTTCATCAGAAGGTCGCTATGTATACTACAGCGAAGACATGTACGGCGGTGGCTTTTTTCAATACAATAAAAACCCGAATACCCAGATTTTTGCCGTGCGACGTTATGATCGGCTGGAAGGGAAAGTAGAGAACGTTACGGGTGGCTCCGGTGGTGCTTGTCGACCACAGATCAGTAGAGACGGGAAATTGCTGGCTTTTGTGCGCCGTGACGGCATAAAAACAATGCTGATGGTACAAAATCTAGAGACAGGTGCAGAATATCCCGTTTATGCCGGATTGGACAAAGACCAACAAGAGGCCTGGACGATCTTTGGCTGCTATCCCGGTTTTTCCTGGATGCCAACGGGTCAGGAAGTTGTGATTTGGGCTGGCGGCGGCCTCAAACGCATCAACGTGGAGCAGGCCCTGAACGGAAATGCCTACAATAGCAGCTGGGTAAAAACCATTCCTTTCACTTGTAATGTGAAGACCAAGCTCGCAGAAACCCAACGTCCAATTCAAAAAGTGTACGAAGAAAACTTTACTGCCCGCGCCATTCGCCAGGCAAGTACTTCTCTAGATGGGAAATGGTTGGTTTTCAGTAATAACGGCTATTTGTACAAAAAACCAATGCCCAATGGAAAGCCCGAGCGGATTACAAAAGCCGATGGAAATGGAGAATTTGAACCCACTATTTCCCCGAATGGAAGAAATGTCATGTTTGTTACCTGGAATGACGAGCAACAAGGGCAAATCAAAACAATAAACCTGGAAACAGGAACAACCGAAACGCTGCGCCTACCAAAAGGGATTTATCGCACACCCGTTTATTCCAGCGACGGCAAAAAAATCATTCTACGCAAACAGAGCGGTGACGACGAACTCGGCTTCACCAATTGTAACAAGACGGGTATTTACACGATGAACGCCGACGGAAGCAACCTGACATTTGTCATGGAAGAGGGCGAGAACCCCCTGTTCTCCCCCGACGGATCACGCATTTATATCACTACTGGCGGTTATTTTTTCGGCGCTCTGGACAAATCCTTGCGCTCCTACGACTTGAATGGTAAGGATGAAAAAATACTCGCCAAAAGTAAATACGCCAACCAATGGATCCCTTCACCTGATGGCAAGTGGCTGGCCTTCACGGAATTGCACAAAGCTTACATCTGCGCGATGCCTATGCCCGGGCAGACGCTAGACGTGAGCGGCGGCATGAGTTCAATACCCGTTTCGCAAGTAAGCCGCGACGCTGGCTACAATTTGCATTGGTCTTCCGATTCGAAGCAGCTGCACTACACTTTAGGCGAGGAATATTTCAGCATCAACCTGAACCAACGTTTTAAGTTCCTGCCAGGCGCGTCAGATTCATTGCCAGCACTGGATTCTACGGGCATTAGAATTGGCCTTACGTTGAAAACTGATGTGCCGGATGGCGCGATTGTTTTCCAAAATGCCCGCATCATTACCTGCGAAGGTGATAAGGTGATTGAAAACGGGGTAATTGTGGTTGAAAAAAACAAACTCACATTTGTGGGAAGTATGACCGATTACCAGGCGGCCCGTTTCAAAGTAAACAACCCCAAAGTAATTGATTGTGCAGGCAAAACGATAATGCCCGGCATGATCGATGTGCACGCCCACAGCGGTAATTTCAGGTTTGGCCTCAGCCCGCAAAAACAATGGGAGTACTACGCCAATTTGGCCTTCGGCGTGACCACCATGCACGATCCTTCTACCAATTCCGAAATGGCGTTCAGCCACGCGGAAATGCTTCGTTCTGGCCGGATGGTCGGGCCGCGGTTGTACAGCACCGGCACCATTATTTACGGGGCCGATGGCGATTTTAAAGCCCCTATCAATTCCCTGGACGATGCACGGGCTGCCCTGCGCCGCACCAAAGCCTGGGGTGCTTTTTCCGTAAAAAGTTACAATCAGCCCCGCCGCGAGCAACGGCAACAAGTGATGGCCGCCGCCAATGAGCTGGGCATGCAAGTTGTGCCGGAAGGCGGTTCCTTCTTTGCCCACAACATGACCCAAATAGTTGACGGGCATACCACGGTGGAACACAACATCCCAGTTGCGCCGCTGTACAACGATGTTGTTACACTTTGGAGCAAAACTCAAACGCATAACACGCCAACGCTGATTGTAAATTATGGCAGCCTCAACGGAGAATACTATTGGTACCAAAACACTGATGTTTGGGCCAATAAAAAACTACTTGGTTTTATTCCAAGGCACATCATCATGGAACGCAGCCGCCATGTAACTAAAGCACCCGATGAAGAATATCAAAACGGCCATATTTTAACGTCAAAATCCTGCAAAAAGCTCCAGGATGCAGGCGTAGACATCAATGTGGGCGGCCACGGGCAGTTGCAAGGTTTGGGCGTACATTGGGAACTCTGGATGCTGCAACAAGGTGGTATGAGCAATTTGCAAGCTTTGCGCTGCGCCACCATCAACGGCGCAAAAAGCCTGGGCATGGAGGCTGAAATTGGATCGCTGAAAACGGGAAAACTCGCCGACTTAATCGTGTTGGATGCCAATCCTCTGGATAATATCCGAAACTCTGAATCCATACGATATGTGATGGTAAACGGTCGCTTGTACGACCCTGAAACCCTGAACGAGATTGGAAACTATAATAAAGAACGGAGCAAGTTCTGGTTTGAATTGCCTGGCGGCGAAACAGGTGCTGCTGGCATTGGCCATACTTGCTCGGAAACAAAATGCGTCTGCGGACATTAAACGTGCCGCTGTTGTGTCAAAAGGTATGCAAGGTTAGAATATAAAAAAGCAGTCCGATTTTAATTTGGCGTTTGGCACAAAGTTGTCAACTTTTTAAAAGTTGACAACTTTTCACGCGATTATAGCCAACTATTATTTCGCAATTGAGCCGTGAACTTTTTTCTGCATACCTTTTGACACAACCCCGCGGCTAATGCTCACTGCACCAACCGAAGGTTTGGTGTTACAAATTCGCCAACTGAAGGTTGGCTGCACATGAACAACATGCCACTGATCACACCGCTCCCTTCCGACCACAATTCCGAAGTAGCAGCACTCGCCGAGTTTTTCAACGAAACCCTTGGCTTTTGCCCAAATTCTGTGCTTACCATGCAACGCCGCCCAGCCATCGCCAAGGCGTTTATTGAATTGAACAAGGCTGTTATGGCCAACCACGGCCGGGTCACCAGCGACTTGAAACGACTCATCGGCTATGTGGCTTCGCTAACCGCTGGTTGCCAGTATTGTCAAGCACATACCATCCGCGCAGCGGAGCGATATGGTGCTGCCGCAGAGAAAATGACGCATATTTGGGAATACAAATCGCATCCGGCTTTTTCAGGTGGGGAACGGGCGGCACTAGACTTCTCTGTAGCGGCATCCGCCATTCCCAATGCTGTAGATGAGGCCATATCAAAAAACCTCCGCCAACACTGGGATGAAGGTGAAATCGTAGAAATCCTGGGGGTAATTGCCCTGTTTGGTTACTTGAACCGCTGGAATGATAGCATGGGCACTTCTTTGGAAAAACCTGCTAAAGAAAGTGGCGATGGGCACCTTGGCGGCCACGGCTGGACAGGCGGAAAGCATGTTTGATGGTGCCACAGAAAAAGCAGTTTGATCGCATTCTAAAATTATTTTATGGATATTGTAAAAATACGCCCCCTTAAAGAAGAAGACTACGAAGGTCTTAAAGCCTGCATGATACACGCTTATGCCAATATGCCGGACGCTTATTGGAAAGAGCCCCAGGTTAGCAGATTGCTCAGCCTTTTCCCTGACGGGCAGTTTGTAATCACCATCAACGACGAAATCGTCGCCTGTTCATTGTCCATAATCATTCGATATGACCGATTTGGCGACAATCATACCTACCGTGAGATAACGGGTAACCACACTTTTGTGACACATGATCCCATGGGTGACACACTTTATGGCATCGATGTGTTCGTACACCCTGATTTCCGGGGCCGTCGCTTGGGCAGAAGGCTCTATGATGCCAGAAAGGACCTTTGTGAAGAACTAAACCTGTCAGGCATTGTGTTTGGCGGCCGAATCCCCAATTACCATGCGCATGCTGCCGAGCTTTCGCCACGTGCTTATATTGAGAAGGTAAAAAACAAAGAAATTCAGGACCCCACCCTCAATTTCCAACTGTCGAACGACTTCCATGTGCGCAAAGTCTTGCGCGGATACTTACCGGGAGACGAAGAGTCGATGGAGTTTGCCACCTTGCTTCGCTGGGACAATATTTATTATACGCCTATAAAGGCCAAAGGCGACGACGTGACCAAAACCATCGTTCGTTTGGGCTTGATTCAATGGCAAATGCGGAATTACAAGACCCTTGACGAGCTATTTGAACAAATGGAATACTTTGTAGATGCTGTTTCCGGCTACCGCAGCGATTTCGCCCTGTTTCCAGAGTTTTTCAATGCACCTTTAATGGCGCAATACAATGCGATGCCTGAAGGGGAGGCGATTCGTGAATTGGCAAAATTCACGGACGCTATCCGGGAGAAGTTTGAAGAGCTCGCTGTTCACTACAACATAAACATCATTACAGGCAGTATGCCGGATCTACGCAATGGCAGCCTTTTTAATGTCGGCTACCTCTGCCGCCGGGATGGCAGCGTAGAAGAATATGTAAAACTGCACGTCACGCCCGATGAAGCTAAATGTTGGGGGTTAAAGGGAGGCAACGCCCTCAAAACCTTTGATACGGACTGTGGCAAAATTGGCATCTTGATCTGCTACGATGTTGAATTCCCTGAATTGGCGCGTCAATTGGCTATTGAAGGCATGAACATCCTTTTTGTTCCCTTCCTCACCGATACACAAAGCGGCTTTTCAAGGGTGCAAATTTGTGCCCGGGCACGCGCTGTTGAAAACGAGTGCTTCGTCGCCATCGCCGGAAGTGTGGGTAATTTGCCTAAAGTACACAACATGGACATTCAGTATGCGCAAAGTGCCGTGTTTACGCCTTGCGACTTTGCATTCCCCATCAATGGGGTCAAAGCAGAAGCTACGCCAAACACGGAAATGCTGGTCATTGCCGACGTTGACCTGGAGCTACTGCACGATTTGCGGCACTCAGGCAGCGTACGGAATTTGAAAGACCGCAGGCATGATCTGTATAAATTGGAATTTCATGGAAAAGAAGCGGTGAAGGCAATGCCGAAGGCGCTTTTGGCTACGCAGGAGAAGGTAATTGTTGATTAGGGGAAACAATTATAGCGCATAAAATATTATCATGTTATGTCAAAAGGTATGCAAGGTTGACATTTCAAAAAGCAGTCCGATTTTAATTTGGCGTTTGGCACAACATGAGTCATCCCTTATTTTCATAGTTTACCCATGTTATACTGGCTGGGCGTATCCAATTAGGGCTAAAATTATTATAACTTATTCGTCAGACCACGAAAAGTGGTCGGAAGAGAGCCATTTGGTCTGACGATTAAAAATCGTCAGACCAATAAGTATAAGCTAATACCCAAATTTACTCCGATTTTCCTTCCAACAAAAATAAGGGATGACTCATGATTGTCTAAACATCATCCCTTTCTGCTCCACTCGCAATTACAACGGGCCGGTCTTTAAACAGCAGCGCACCAAACATCAAGATAAAGCCTGTTGCCAGAATAACAAAGAACAATACGCCTTGGTCAAATGCCTCTATGCGCTGCCAGTCCGGTATTTTATAAAATAGCAGGATGGTTATCAATCCCCTGGGAAAGTAGAACAGCTCTGGTAACAAGTTGTATTTGTGTACCACCCGCAGGTACACAAAACGCAAAGCCATCAGTGCAGCAACAATGATGCTGCCAAGTTCCAGCACTTTTATGTCTTGAAAATATGCCAGCCCGATCCCAAATCCAAAAATCACGAAAAAGAAGGTGCGGATCAAGAAGGATGATTCGGCGGTAATGGACTTTAATAGCTGTACCTCACTTTCAACGTTTTCATCAGAAAAATAGCTTTTAAGTGGCTTCCATTTAATAATCCTCCAGTTACTGATGACCAACCCAAACATCAAAATAGTGATCAAAGAGGGAAGATGCATCATTTTCCCGCCCACATAAATGACGATCAGCACGGCAAATGAAAGGAAAAATTTGATTTCGATCTTGTTCTTGATCAGCAACCACATCATGCCAAAACAAACGGCAACAGAAAGCACAATGGCAACTACCACATTGCCGCAAAACCAGGCAAATTCTTGGAACCCGATATCACTTCCCTCTGTGAAAAAATTAAACACCATGATGCCAATAATGTCCGAAAATGAGGCTTCATAAACCAGAAATTCTTTCTTGTCCTCTTCCAAATGATGCACACTCGGTAATACCACCGCGCTACTAACAATGCTCAACGGTATGGCATATACCAGGCAATTAATAACTGGCGTACCTGGCAGCCACCAATACAAAATAAGCGCAACGGCGATGGATGAGATCAGAAATATGATCAGTGCCGAGAAAAAAGATTTTGCAATAAGGGGTAGCCGATCCTTGGTGATGTTCAAATCCAAACCTGCTTCCAATACAATCATTATAAGACCGATAGTTCCCAGGAATTCAACCACCGTTGGGGGAATGTAGAATGGCAAACCAGCAGTATCGGAAAGATAGCGCAACAAAATGCCTGTTCCCAGCAACAGCAGTACCGACGGCACCCTGGTGATCCTGTTTATAATCGAGAACAAGTAGGAAAGAATGATGAGTCCGCATACCGCAAAGAGTATGGTGTAAGCTGATAAATGTTCCATCGGGGCTAAGATAGCGCGATTGCTCCAACTCTCGTTCAAAAGATAACGTGTTTGTAAAAAACGCTACTACATCGAAGCTGGCTTTCAGTGTGTCTTTGGAAGCTGCCGGAAAAATTCTGCGCCGCCGCAAATAAAAAGTTGTACCCGTTTGAAGGCCAAAGAACTCATCCCCTAAACCACGCTCCAACGATGCTGTTGACCGCTGTCGCTTCGATCAAAAAACCATCGTGCCCAAAGGCAGAATGAATTTCATGATACTCGGCATCGAGCAAATGCGCTGCTAAAAATTGCTGCTCCGACGGCGGTATCAGCACATCAGAATCGATGGATACGACCAATGCGGGCATATTTATTCGGTTCAATGCCGCTTCAGTGCCACCACGGCCACGGCCAATATGGTGTGCGTCCAGTGCTTTCGTCAAATACCAATAACATTGGGCATAAAAGCGCCGCACCAGCTTGTCTCCCTGGTATTTGATATAGGATGCCGCCCGAAAATTATCGAGCAAATCCCCTGAATCAGTTTGGGCATGTTTGTATGCCTCAAAAGTTCGGTAACCGATGAGCCCCATACCGCGCGCTGCTTTCAAACCAGCCTGTCCACCAGAATCGTTATTTTCGGCCCAGCTCGAATCTGCTTCAATAGCCAGGCGTTGAGCCTCATGAATCGCGATTGCCCAAGCCGTTTCGCGGGCACTGGTAACGAGCAATGCTATTTTTTTGATTTTATCGGGCAGCAAGTAAGCAAATTCAAGCACCTGATGTCCGCCGCAGGAACCACCTATGCACAAGGCTATTTCATTGATTTCAAGGTGTCTACGCAATATTTCATGCGCATTAACCATATCCTTGATCGTAAAAAGGGGAAAGTCGGTGCCGTAAGGGCTGTCTGTATCAGGTGAAATGCTACGTGGACCAGTACTGCCATAGCAAGAACCCAATATATTGGCACAAACAATGAAATAACGCTCCGGGTCCAACAGTTTCTCCGCTCCAAAAACACCTTCCCACCAATCCGCTACGTCGGAATTGGCGGTGAGCGCATGGCAAACCCAAATCACATTGCTTCCTTGGGCGTTGAGCGTCCCGTAAGTATGGTACGCGATGGTCAAATGCGGCAAGGATTCACCAGATTCCAGGGAAAATGGTTCTTCCCACTGAAAAAACTTAAGCCCAGGAATTACCAATGGCAAGGTGTAATCTGATCGCTGCATTATAGGCTGCTGATTTTCAAGGCATTGTCAATATCTTCTATAATATCATCCAAATGTTCGAGCCCAACTGAAATGCGGATGAGGCCATCGCTTATACCGGCATCCTGGCGGGCGGCGGCAGTCAATTTGGCGTGGGTAGTCGAAGCAGGATGTGTTGCAATACTCCGGGTATCGCCGAGGTTGGCGCTTAAAGAAAGCATTTGCAGGGCATCGAGGAAGCGTCGGCCTTGGGCCAGGCCGCCCTTGAGTTCAAAGGTGACAAGTCCACCACCATTTTTCATTTGTTTCCGCGCAATATCGTGGCCAGGGTGAGAAGCCAGGAAGGGGTAGCGCACTGTTTCCACGGCATCGTGGTCAGACAGGTGTTTTGCCAGCGCCAAGGCGTTGTCACAATGCCTGTCTAGCCTTACAGCCAAGGTTTCAAGGCTTTTGGAAAGCAACCACGCATTGAAGGGCGATAAGGAAGGGCCTGTGCTGCGGCAGAATTTTTTTATCTCCGCCATGAGGTCTTTTCGGCCAGCAACCAGGCCACCCAATACGCGACCTTGCCCGTCGATATACTTGGTGGAGGAATGCGTTATCAGGTCGGCTCCAAATTGGGCTGGCTGCTGCAAATATGGCGTAGCAAAACAGTTGTCTACATTGAATATCAAGTTGTTGCGTTTGGCGAACTGCCCAGCGGCTTCCAGGTCTATTATGTCGAGCCCCGGATTGGAAGGGGTTTCCAGGAACAACATTTTTGTATTGGGCCGCACAGAATCCTGCCAGTTGGCGGTATCGGAATCCAGCCAATCGCAGGTGATGCCATAACGGGGCAGCCATTGGGTCAGGATGGTATTGCTGGCGCCAAAAATGGCTTTGGTCGCCAGCAAGTGGTCGCCAGAAGACAGTAGTCCCATGATGGAAGCAAAAATGGCCGCCATTCCACTCGCAGTGCTCAAAGCCGTGTCGACACCCTCAAGCGTCGCTATTTTCAGCTCCAGTTCGCTGCAATTGGGGTTGGTGAACCGACTATAAATATTGCCTTCCTGTTCATCTGCAAAAAGTGCGCGCATTTGTTCCGCATCCTCAAAGACGAAACTCGACGTTGGAAAAATAGGTGTGCTGTGTTCCCGATGTTGTGTGCGCTCCGTTTGCAAGCGGATCGCGGCAGTTTCAAATTTCATATCATTCCGTATTAAAAGTAATCTTTACTTTTTTGCCCCTTGCCCCTCTAACTCCCAATCATACGTAATAGCAGCCGTTTTATCCAACATTCTGCCAACGCTACAATATTTCTCCACAGAAAGCCGGAGGGCCTCTACTACCTTATCAGCGCGAAGATCGCCTTTCAAGACAAAATGCAGGTGAATTTGGGTAAATACGGCAGGAATTTGATCTGTATCGCGGTGCCCCTCTACCAAAACACGAATGTCTTCTAGTGGTTGACGCATTTTTTTCAGCATTGTAACAACATCCATGCTGCTGCAAGAAGCCAGGCTGACCAGCAATAATTCCATCGGTCGCATACCCTTACCTTCACCGCCAATATTCGGGCTTCCTTCCACGGTAACCGTGTTGCCAGCTTCATTGGAGCCTTCAAAACGAACGGAATCGTTGCTTCGTTGAAGTGTTATTTTCATGGTATCTGTATTTTTGAGCTGCAAAAGTAGGGTTAAAAAGCAAGTTTCAACCGATCTTGCGCCCATGGATTCATTTCAACTTGTCAGCCTGCTTATAGTGCTCTGTGCCACCCTGGCGTATATCAACCACCGTTACATCAAGCTCCCCAGCGTTATTGGACTGTTGGTCTTAGCGCTTGCCTTGTCTACAGTGCTGTGGATCAGCAATCATGTATTCCACCTGGAATTGGCTGCAAAGCTTGAAAGTGTCATCGTGCACCTGGATTTCAGCAAGGTATTGCTAGAAATCATGCTCTCCTTTATGCTTTTTGCCGGTTCTTTTCATTCGGATACCGCTGCCATCCGAAAAGAAGTAAAATCCATTGCTATTATGGCGGTATTTGGCACTGTGGTTAAGACATTCGTGGTCGCTTGTATGCTGTACCAGGTTGCTATCTGGATGGGAATGCCCATGGCCTTTATCTATTGTCTGTTGTTTGGTGCGCTCATTGCCCCTACCGACCCAATTGCGGTGTTGGGCATTCTCAACCAAACGAAAGTGCCCGAACGTATTAAGACAAATATTATAGGGGAGTCTTTGTTCAATGACGGCGTAGGTATCGTTGTGTTCCTCACGATTTTGGAAATTGTTGAAAAAGGTGCTGACTCCTTTACGTTTGGTGGTATGATAATATTATTTATCCGAGAAGCAATCGGCGGAATTCTGTTTGGCGGGGCACTCGGGTACGGTGCTTACCTTCTCCTTAAATCCATCGATGATTACGAGACTGAAATTCTGATCACCCTGGCGGTCGTTATGGGTGGCTATATGATGGCCGACATGATGCACATCTCAGGCCCATTGGCCATGGTGGTGGCGGGTTTGATTACTGGCGGCAAAAACGCACGGAAAAAGTCAATGAGCCCAACCACCGAAATGTACATGAATCAGTTTTGGGAGCTCCTTGATATGGGCTTGAATGCCATATTATTCCTGCTGATCGGCTTGCGCCTTGTTGGACTGGCGTTCCGTTGGGAATTGGTGCTGCTGGGTCTTGTTTCGATATTAATGATACTAATTGCGCGTTTTATTACGGTGAAATTGCTCTCCAATGTATTCCGAAAAACCATCAATACCACGCACAAAGAACAAATGATCGTTGTGTGGAGCGGCTTGAAAGGTGGTCTTTCACTGGCCATGGCACTGTCAATTCCCAACATGCCAGAAAAAGACGCCATCGTGTTTATTACTTATGCGATTGTATTGTTTTCAATTATAGTGCAAGGGCTTACGGTGGGTTTGGTAGCGAAACGGTACACCGAAGCATAAACAATGGTAATGACCATTGTATAAAAACAATTTGAAAAGGTATTTCGGGGAGTACTTAAAACAAGGGATGACTCATGTTTTGTGTTGCACTAATTTCAAATACTACTTCCCATTACGAAACTCCTCCCAACTCGTTTTAACATAATGCTCTTCGGCTGCGAATGTGAGTTCCTTCAGCATATCCGGTGTTTCTTTATATCCTGGAGAAATCATGATGCGCTCGTATTTTTCATTGAGGTACACCATGGATGGGTAGCCCATTTTACCATCGAGCAAGGCATACGCCAACGAGTGTACACCGCCGCGCCCGGTGTCGCTGGGCACGAATTTGAAAACTTCTGAATTGAAGGAAATTTCGGCACGCTGTTCTGCGTCAAGTTTTACAGCGTAGAAGTTTTCATTTACATAAGCAGCTACGGAAGGATCCATAAAAGTGCCTTTGTCCATTTTTTTGCACCAGCCACACCATTCGGTATATACATCGACCATGATTTTACGGGGCTGTTTCTGGTTCAGGGCAACGGCTTCTTCCCAGGTAATCCAGTGAATGCCATCGGCGGCAGTGGTAGTAGATTTTTGGCTGAAACCTGTGAAGGCCAGCAGAACACCAAAAAGGAGGGTAAACAATGCTTTTTTCATAAAAAAGGAATAATGTGATAATTTAATAATGTGATAATTATCAGGTGTTTGTGGTGGTTTTGGCCAAGGTTACATGCTAACAATCGCAGCCAACCTTGCTTCATATCGCAATGCCCGCAAAAGTAAGTCGGCATTTTATTCCATTTTGTTAAAAATAATCAAAACACAAGGCATTCAAGTTAAAATTTTGGGGGAATTTGAATCAAAAATCAAATTCCAGGGTTGCCAAGCACAGGATGCCAAACTTTGTTTTGGTATTGAGCCAAATTTGTCAACTTAAAAAAAAGTTGACAAATTCTCACTCCGCTCAAACCAAGAATTCGTTGCTCGTTGATCGTTGTTTTTGTTGGTTCACATTCACTCGGCTGTTTTTGGTCACTTAGTTTCAATAAAACCATCTCCTTATCACTTTACGGCAACGAGGGCAGACCAAGTGCATCGCGAACGAACAACGAACAACAATTTAAACGACTTTCCCCGGGTTCAATATCCCATTCGGATCAAACACCGCCTTAATCTGCCGCATCAATTCCAACTCCGTTTTCGAAAAGACAATATCCAGGTACGGTCGTTGCACCAGGCCAATGCCATGTTCCCCGGAAATAGTGCCGCCAACACTTTTTACAAATATAAAAATCTCCCGGATGCCTTTTGGCACTTCCTGAAGCCAGGCTTCTTCTGTTAAGGTGCCGCGCAGGATATTTACATGGAGGTTGCCATCGCCCGCGTGGCCGTAGCAAACCGATTCAAAGCCGTATTTGCTGCCTACTGCTTTTACTTTTTTCAACAATTCAGGCAGCTCAGCGCGTGGCACAACGGTGTCTTCTTCTTTATAAATAGAATTCTTTTTCACCGCATGGGCCACATTCCGCCGAAGCTTCCACAGCGCGGTTTTGGTGCTGTCATCGTCGGCAAAAAATATTTCACCTGCATCATACTGCTCTAGCACGCCGGTGATGGTCTCGCAATCAGCCATCATGCTATCAAGGTGAAAGCCATCCAATTCGATGAGCAGGTGCGCTGCATCGTGTTCCTGAATTGGAACGGGCGTTTCCCCAACGTAACGAACAGCCCAATCGATGGCGTTGCGCTCCATGAATTCCAGTCCGCTCGGTGTCACACCCGCCTGGAAAATGGCCGCTACCGCCGCACAGGCGCTTTCTGCGGAGCGGAAAGGCACCAGCATGAGCAGATTTTGGGTTGGGTACGGCTGTAGTTTCAGCACAATTTTTGTAACAATGGCCAAAGTGCCTTCACTGCCAACCAACAATTGGGTGAGGTTGTATCCTGTAGAGTTTTTCAGGGTATTGGCCCCAGTCCAAATAACTTCACCGTTCGGCAACACCGCCTCCAGATTCAGCACATGATCCTTTACCACACCGTATTTGACTGCTTTGGGCCCTCCGGCATTGGTACTGATATTGCCCCCGATAAAGGACCAGCCCCGACTAGAGGGATCAGGCGGATAAAACAGACCCTGCTCCTTTAAAGTGTTCTGCAAATGCTCGGTAATAACTCCGGGTTCTACCGTCACCTGAAAATTGCGGCTGTCAATTTTCAGGATTTGGTCAAAACGTTTCATGGAAATAACCAGTCCGCCAAAAATAGGCAGCGCACCGCCGGCCAGTCCAGAGCCGCCGCCGCGAACCGTCACCGGGATCCGGTTTTTGTCACAAATCCGCATCAAAGCACTTATTTCAGCGGTATTGGCGGGTTCCGCGACGGCCTCCGGCATAAAAAGCAGGTCTTCGGTTTCATCGTGACCATTGTCCCGCAAGGATGTTTCGTCACATTTGAGGTAAGGTTCGCTCAGTACCCGGCGCATTTCCTGCAAAACAGCAGCGGAGATGGGCTGGAAGGCGTTACTTTTGCCTCGATCAATAGATTCGTTCATTCGTAGTAGCTTATGAAACACAAAATCATATTTTTTTTGGCCTTGTTGCAAGGTATTTCTGTTTGCGCACAAAGGTTTCGGGAGCATGCCGAGGAACAAGATGCGCGGAACAAAGGTAAAGCCATTATGTTCCATCTTGGCATGGGCGTGCAGTTGCCTGGCGCTGATTTGGCTGATCGATTTGGATTTTGCGGCTCCTACGGCGGCGGCATCGATTTTATGACCACCAATAATTATTTCATAGGATTTGAAGGCTATGGCTTTTTTGGGAAAGAAGTAAACGAGGATCCTTTGGCCATCCTGCGCACGCCTGAAGGCTATATTATTGCCAACACCCGCTCGCTTTCCTCGGTGGTACTCCGCGAAAGGGGCATGTACCTTGGTGGTGCCATCGGAAAACTGTTCACCTTCAAGAAGGAAGAGAGACGTGGAGTTCGGGTTTCGCTTGGTGCAGGATGGCTGCAGCACCGTATTGCAGTTCAAGACAACGACCGCTCGCTCACTCAAATTACGGGCGACTATGCCAAAGGGTACGACCGATTGACGGGAGGACCTGCCCTTCACCAGTTTATCGGTTGGCAAAAACTCGGCAAACTAAAAAAGGCCAATTTTATGATTGGTTTCGAATTCGCGCAAGGATTTACCCAAACCCGTCGCGATTGGGATTTTTCTGAAATGAAAAAGCTCAGTGGCAAGCGGCTCGACTTGACATTTGGCATCAAAGCCGCCTGGACCATGCCTTTTTACCTTAGGGCGGGATCGGAGATATCTTATTGAGCAAAACCATGCACTTTTTGTACAATTTGGGCATTCAGCTCTTGCGAGCGGCCATGCTTTTGGTCAGCTTTTTTCACCCAAAAGTAAAGCTGTGGGTGCAAGGCCGCAAAAACTGGCGGGAGCGACTAGGGATTGCGCTGCGACATACCGATGGTAAAAAAACACTGTGGATGCACGTTTCATCCCTGGGTGAATTTGAACAAGGTCGGCCCATCATGGAGCAATTTCGCGCTGAATTTCCGAGCTGGCGCATCGTGCTCACCTTTTTTTCTCCGTCAGGCTATGAGATTCGAAAAAATTACACGGATGCTGATGTGGTGTTCTATTTGCCTGCCGATACACCGCGCAATGCCCGGGATTTCCTGAGCATATTGCAGCCCGATGTAGCCATTTTTGTGAAATACGATTTCTGGGCAAACTACCTTCTTCGCCTCCCCCCAACCCCTACCCTGCTCGTTTCGGGTCTGTTCCGTCCAGCGCAGCCATTTTTTAAGTGGTATGGCGGTCTTTGGCGCAAAATGCTGGGCTGTTTCACGCATATTTTCGTGCAAAACCAGGCATCGGCAACCTTGCTACGGCAAATTGGCATGCAGCAGTTCGAGGTCGCCGGCGATACCCGAATTGACAGGGTGTTGCGTATAGCAGCAGATGTAAAACCGAATCCCATTGTGGAAGCATTTGCCGGTGATGCGCCAGTTTTGGTGATCGGGAGCTCCTGGGAAGCAGATGAGGCGCTGCTGTTTCCAGTTTTACAACTTACTGAATTTCAGCGCTATAAAGTCATTGTTGCGCCGCATGAGCCATCGGAACGGAATGTTGCACGGATTTGTGGACAATTTGAACGTGCTATTCCTTACTCAAAATTTGACCGTAGCGCTGCAACGAGCGCTCAGGTATTGGTGATAGACAATATTGGCTTACTCAATACTTTGTATCGCTATGGCAGCATCGCCTATATCGGTGGGGGCTTGGGCAAGGGTATCCATAATACGCTGGAACCTGCCGCTTTTGGTTTGCCCATTCTTTTTGGGCCGAAGTATAAAAAATTTGAGGAGGCACGACAGTTTGTGGCAAGCGGCGCTGCTTTTACGGTACACGATACGGAATCATTGAAAGCCATTTTGCGGCAATTACAAAAGCCTGCATTTTATGAAGCTGCATCAAAAGCAGCTTTAGGTTATTTGGCGGAAAACAAAGGGGCAACGGGAAAAGCAATTGAGTGGCTACAGGCTCATATTCACTGATATCTTCCAAGATTAATGGCCGCTTTTCTTTAAAAATTGCGCCTTATTATGC
The DNA here is from genome assembly GCA_038246345.1 of Chitinophagales bacterium. Taxonomy (GTDB): domain Bacteria; phylum Bacteroidota; class Bacteroidia; order Chitinophagales; family Saprospiraceae; genus M3007. The sequence continues at coordinate 9,624 of JBBRWA010000007.1, read as the reverse complement.
CAAAATCTATAAAAAAACCTATTTTTGCGCCCCTAAATCAACATTGGACGCGGCACTAATCGCCCTATTTCATCACTTTATACCTATTCTCACAACATGCAAGGTTCTGCAATAACGATTAAACGGGGCAAACTGAAAGTCCCCAATGACCCAATTATTCCATTCATTGAAGGAGACGGCATCGGCGCTGATATCTGGGCCGCATCCGTACGGGTTTTGGATGCCGCCGTTGAAAAAGCATTCAATGGCAAGAAAAAAATCTTCTGGAAAGAAGTTCTGGCGGGCGAAAAAGCCTTCAATAAAACGAAATCATGGCTGCCAGAAGAGACACTGGACATTATCAAGGAGTATAAAGTTGCCATTAAAGGCCCTTTGACCACACCTGTCGGCGGTGGTATCCGCTCCCTCAACGTTGCCTTGCGCCAACAACTCGACCTGTACGCTTGTGTGCGCCCTGTTCGGTGGTTCCGCGGGGTGCCAAGCCCGGTTAAAGAACCTGGATTGGTCGATATGGTTATCTTCCGCGAAAACACTGAAGACATCTACGCGGGTATTGAATACCTGACGGGCACGCCAGAGGCCGACAAAGTAATTGCCTTCTTGCAAAATGAAATGGGGGTGACTAAAATTCGATTCCCTAAAACTTCCAGCATTGGCATCAAGCCCGTTTCCAAGGAAGGAACGGAGCGCCTGGTACGTGCCGCACTGGAGTATGCTTTTAAGTATAAGCGCAAGTCCCTGACCCTCGTACACAAGGGCAATATCATGAAATTCACCGAGGGCAAATTTAAGGACTGGGGCTACGAATTGGCAGAGCGCGAGTATGGCGACCGGGTGTTTACCTGGGCTCAATACGACCGTATCAAAGATGACAAAGGAGAAACTGCTGCCAACGATGCACAATCAAAGGCACTCGCCGCTGGCAAAATGCTTGTCAAAGACAGCATTGCTGATGCCTTCTTGCAGCAAATCCTGCTCCGCCCATCGGAGTACGACATGGTGGCTACCCTAAACCTAAATGGCGACTACCTTTCTGACGCACTCGCAGCCCAGGTAGGTGGCATCGGTATCGCGCCAGGCGCCAACATCAACTACCTGACCGGTCACGCTATTTTTGAAGCGACACACGGCACGGCGCCTAAGTACGCTGGAAAAGACATGGTAAACCCTTCTTCAGTCATACTTTCCGGGGTAATGATGTTCGAATACCTGGGCTGGGATCGCGCCGCGAAACTGGTTGTCCGGGGCATTGAGCGCAGTATCCGCAAAAAGCGTGTAACCTATGATTTTGAACGTCTGATGAAAGGTGCAACGAAGTTGAAATGCTCGGAGTTCGGTTCAGAGATTATCGAAAATATGTAGTGCCGTGGTTTTTGAAGAAGAAGCAAAATTGCGACTGATCAAAACCTTATCTTTATTCATCCCGAATTTTCTGTTGTAGGAAAGTTCGGGATTTTTTTTCTCGATAGTTTGATTCACCTCAACTAAATCCCCAACATGCTCATACGAATCCAGGGACTCCTATTTATGCGGTGTGACAATTATCACGCTACCCCAATTCATTTTTGTAGACTTTTGCCACGACATTCATCGAAATATGTCCTAACCCACGCTGTCTTTCACCACATTAAAAACAATACTCCCCATGGCAATTCCACTCGACGATCAAAAATCACGCTTAAACCGCCGGAAATTCCTGCGCAATTCCTTGATCACGGGACTGGCCGCGGGGCTCTCTCCTTTAAGTTTGCAAGGGCGGGAATCCAAAAAGTCCGCTTCTGTTATTGCTGATGAAGGAGAAGACCTTGGTGATGATTTTAGACCGCTCACGAACACCATTTCTATCCTGCAAACCACGGATGTGCATTGCCAAGTCCACCCGCACGACGAGTTGTTTTGGGAAAACGAACAAGCTGTTTTTCGTAAAACTGCAGGCTATGCACACATTGCCACCATGTTCGACAAGGCCCGAAAAAGCAATCCGAACACGTTTATTGTCGATACGGGCGACATGTTTCAAGGCAGCGAACTATCCGTAAAAACGACGGGCAAGGCCATTTCACCGATCTTGAACGCCATGGGTTATGACCTGTATCTGCCCGGCAATTGGGAAGTGGTGTATGACAAACAGAACATGCAGACTTTGCTGGGCGGGCTTGATGCACCGAAAATCTGCGCCAATATGTACCACGATTTGGGCGATGGACAAAAAGGTGAATTGATCTTCCCACCTTATTATACCTTATTCAAACTTGGCGTTAAAATTGGCTTTCTGGGTTATACCGACCATTTGGTGCCGCTTCGCCAATCGCCAGCCTATTCGAAAGGCATTGTGTACACAAAGCCCGAGGAAAACACCGCTTATTACGTCAATGTATTGCGGGAGCAAGAACAGTGCGATTTTATCATCATTCTGGCCCACATGGGTTTGTCACAGCAAATTGCCCTGGCCAACATGCCCGTTGCGGAAGGGGTGAATTATATCTTGGGTGGCGACACCCATGAGCGGGTGCGCGAACCCATTCAGTGTAAATACGCCAAGGTGGTGGAGCCGGGGGCTTTTGGTTCCTTCATCGGCCGCTTGAACTTGACCGTGAAAGACGGCAAAATAACGGGCGAACAGTACGAGCTTCTAGAGGTGGATATCCGGAAACATAAGGCGAAAAAAGAAATTTCAGCCCTTATCTCAAACCTGGAAGCGCCTTTTTTAAAAGACATTGAAACGGTAGTGGGATACAGCAAAGTGCCGTTATACCGCTACTTTGTGGTAGAAAACACCATCGATACGATGATTCTGGACGCACTGGCCTGGAAAGTAGGCGTTGATATTGTGCTGTCCAACGGCTTTCGTTTTTGTCCGCCACGCAGCACCCCCAATGCCGATGGCTTAATTCCTATTACCGATGGATTCTTGTTCGACATGCTGCCCGTAGATGCCACTGTGCGCACGGCAAAGGTGAAAGGCGACATCTTGATGGCCTGGTTGGAAAAAGAACTGAACAATGTATTTGCCAAGGAAGCATCCAAACGCTTTGGTGGATGGCTGGTTAAGTTCCGGGGCATGGAAGTCGCGTTTAACGCCTTTGGCGAACAGGGGAAACGGGTACAAAAAGTGACCGTTGGCGGTCAACCGCTTGATTTATCGCGTACTTATAGCGTCTCCGCCTGTGAGCGCGATGGCGACCCTGATACCATGTTGTGCCGAATACCCAACGTTACCGAAGGCCAAAACAAGCCATACACCCTGCACCAGGTATTGAAAGAGTATTTGGCCAAAAATTCGCCCGTATCGCCTGTGCCAACGGGGGCTGCTAAAATTTTGGATGCCCCTGCTACCCTACTCACACAGGTAAGCGGGGTTGATTACACCTTTAGATAAAGACAGATGTCAAAACCAAATCTCGGATTACGTGAAAATATCGGCCAATTTGCGCTACTGGTACTGGTAAACGCTTTTGTTGGTGCCATGGTCGGCTTGGAGCGCACGTTGCTGCCACTGATGGCGCAGGAGAAATTTGCCATCACTTCTTCGGTAGCGATCATGTCTTTCATCGCAGCATTTGGCGCATCCAAAGCCCTTGCCAATTACCTGACAGGCCGATTGTCGAACCGTTTTGGGCGAAAAAATCTGCTGGTGTTTGGCTGGTTGCTGGCCCTGCCGGTGCCCTTTCTCTTATGGTATGCACCGAGCTGGGGTTGGGTTATTGCTGCGAATGTACTGCTCGGTATTCATCAGGGCTTTGCCTGGTCGAGCACGGTGGTTATGAAAATAGACCTTGTCGGAGCGCGGCAACGCGGCTTGGCGATGGGTTTGAACGAATTTGCAGGTTACGTCGCAGTGGCTTTGGCAGCCTTTGGTTCTGCTTTGATGGCACAGCGCTTCGATGCCCTGAATGTTATTGTATACGCTGGTTCGGTGATAGCGGTATTGGGCCTTTTGTTAAGCGTGATTTGGGTGCGCGACACCTTGAAACATGTTTCAGTAGAAGCTGCTGATTCTTGTAGAAAAAAGCTGGGGAAGGTTTTTGTCGACACCACCTGGCGGCACAAAAACTTGTCCGCCGTGACGCAAGCCGGGCTCGTCAACAACCTGAATGACGGCATGATGTGGGGCCTGATGCCCTTGGTGATGGCGAAGCAAGGCTATTCACTGGCATCGATTGGTTTTATCGCTGGATTGTATCCTTTGGTTTGGGGTGTTACACAAATTTTTACCGGTAAATGGTCAGATATCGTCTCGAAAAAGCAAATGCTGGTATCAGGAATGCTTCTGCAAGCAATTGGCATCATGGGATTTCTTTGGGCCAACAGCCTCACAATCTATGCCTTTTGCAGCATTTTGTTAGGCCTGGGCACGGCTGCCGTTTATCCTGTGTTCCTTTCTGCGGTGGCTGACAACACCCATCCCGAGCAACGCGCGGAGAGCATTGGGATTTTCCGCCTTTGGCGCGATTTGGGCTACTTATTTGGAGCCTTGCTGACGGGGGTGCTGAGTGATTGGTTTGGCATATTCACCGCCATCAGTGCAGTTGGTGCCTTGACAGCATTTTCTGCGCTCGTAATTCATTGGCGCATGCACGATGTACCACCTTGCGATGCACCGCTCCCCGTTTCAATCCTTACATTCCTGAAAAATTTATTTACTTTACCTTCAAATAAACCACTTGCATACACGCACCACAGCAATTCATAAACATGGAAAAATACCGCCACCTCTTCCCTGACCTCGAAACAGGGCTACAGCAAGCAATGGCCGAGAAGGGCAAAATAATGGAAGTACCTGCGGGGCAGACATTGCTACAAACAGGCCAAAACATCCGCAATACCATCATTGTGCTCGATGGATTGGTAAAACTGTACCGCGAAAGCGAGGAAGGTACCGAGTATTTCATGTATCACCTCCATCCTGGCGACGGCTGTGCGCTTTCCTTGATATGCGACAGAACCTTTCGCGCCAGCTCTGTAACCGCAAAATCTGTTACAGATTCCGTGTTATTAGTCGTCCCGATTGATGAAACCGAAAATTGGATGCGCGAGTACCGCACCTGGTATCATTTTGTGGTAGGCACCTATCGCAAACGCTACGAAGAACTGCTGGAAACCATCGACCATATCGCTTTCCAAAACATGGACGAGCGTTTGGAGTTTTACCTGCGGCGTCATTGCAAGTCGCTGGATACCAATGTTTTGAAAATGACCAATACAGAAATTGCGCAAGAGCTAAATTCCTCCAGAGAAGTTATTTCCAGGTTGATGAAAAAGCTGTCGGAAAACGGGAAAGTGCGGTTGTTGAAAAATGGCATTGAGGTATTGAACCTTTAATTTTTGGGCTTCCGTGATATTTGTCACAGACTCGCAACCATGGTTTCCGTGATCTTTGCAGCGATAATCAGGCACAAACAATTGCCGTTGTGGCTTAATTTGAATTGTGATTGGCACAAATGGCCAATAATTATCACAATGTTTGAATTAGCACATTATCAAATTCCCACATTATCACCTTAATTAAATCATGGAAATCATAGGTTATTTCGCGTCGGCGCTTATTGGAGTATCACTTGGGCTCATCGGCGGCGGCGGAAGTATATTAACGGTACCAGTATTGGTGTATCTGTTTGGTGTGGAACCTGTTCTGGCTACTGCCTATTCGCTGTTTATAGTTGGCACCACGAGTTTGTTCGGTGCTTTTCCGAAGTATAAGGAAGGGCAGGTAAATTTAAAAACAGCGCTAATTTTTGGTATCCCTTCCATTATAGCTGTATATGCTACCCGGGCATTTTTGGTGCCGATCATCCCAGATACGGTGTTTAGTGTTGGCACGTTAGTCGCGTCGAAGGGCATGTTGTTGATGGGTCTTTTTGCCATACTCATGGTATTCGCCTCCATTTCAATGATTCGTTCCAAGAACGACGTTCCATCTGAAGAACCTCACGCCCCGCAGAAATTTAATTACCCCATGATATTACTGGAAGGAGCTGTTGTTGGATTATTGACGGGACTGGTGGGCGCTGGCGGCGGTTTCCTGATTATCCCGGCTTTGGTGCTATTCAGTAAATTGCCGATGAAGCAGGCTGTTGGCACCTCTCTTTTGATAATCGCTGCCAAATCCTTGTTCGGCTTTTTGGGCGATTTGTCGCATTACCAATTGGATTGGGATTTGTTGGGCACGGTAACCGCCTTGGCCGTTGGCGGTATATTTCTTGGGAATTGGATGAGCAGAAGTGTAGACGGCAACAAGCTCAAAAAAGCGTTCGGCTGGTTTGTGCTGGCCATGGGGATATACATTTTGGTCAAAGAGCTCTATTTGAAGTGATGAGTTTTGTAGTTATGAGTTATGAGTTATGAGTTATGAGTTATGAGTTAGCACGGCGTTTGTTCATTTATTCGGCTTGGGAGTTTCAGCACCTTTACCCAATGCTTGTGTCAGGTGCTGGAAAACAATTTTAAAGTAAAACACAAACGCTGTGCAAACTCATCACTCATAACTCATAACTCATAACTCATAACTCATAACTAAAAATAAATTATTGCTGTACGTGACTTTCATCACGGTTTCTGCATACCGCTAACCCCGACCTTTGTATCATCAAATTACAATCATTAAATCATTAAAAGAAATTTTCGCAATTATGAAAATCGAACAAATCTATACCGGCTGTTTGGCGCAAGGCGCTTATTACATTGAAAGTGATGGAGAAGCTGTGGTCATTGACCCGCTGCGTGAAGTAGAGCCATACCTTGAAAAAGCGAAAAAAGCTGGTGCAAAAATCAAGTACGTTTTTGAGACACACTTTCACGCCGACTTCGTGAGCGGGCACATAGATCTTAGTCAAAAAACTGGTGCCAAGATTGTGTACGGCCCAACGGCTAACCCTGAATTCGATGCCCATATTGCGAAGGATGGCGAGGAATTCAAGGTTGGGAAACTGACTTTCCGTGTGCTCCATACGCCCGGACACACCATGGAAAGCTCCTGCTATCTTTTGCTCGACGAATCTGGAAAGGAACAAGCGCTGTTTTCCGGTGATACACTGTTCATCGGTGATGTTGGCCGCCCAGACCTGGCACAAAAAGCGGCCCACATGACGCAGGAACAATTGGCAGAAACACTCTTTGATTCGCTCCGGGAAAAAGTTATGACCTTGCCAGATGATGTTACCGTTTACCCGGCACATGGCGCTGGTTCAGCTTGTGGCAAAAACATGTCTAAAGAGACTTTTGACAGCCTTGGCCACCAGAAAGCGACCAATTATGCCCTGCGAGCCGACATGACGAAAGCAGAATTCGTAAAAGAGGTTACCACTGGCCTGATGCCGCCGCCCGCCTATTTCCCGCTCAATGTGGCGATGAACAAAAAAGGTTACGACAGCATCGACGAGGTAATCAAGCGCGGTACACACGCCTTGTCGCCCCGTGCTTTCGATGTGGCCGCCAATGAAACAAGCGCCCTGGTACTTGACACCCGCGACGCACAAGTTTTTTCTGAAGGATTCGTGCCAAATGCCATCAATATTGGAATCGACGGCAATTTTGCACCTTGGGTTGGGGCGTTGATCCCGGATATCAAGCAGCAAATCCTGCTGGTGACGGAGCCTGGCCGCGAAGAGGAAGTGGTTACACGTTTAGCTCGCGTCGGATACGATTTCTGCATCGGCTACCTCAATGGCGGGTTTGATGCCTGGAAGGCAGCTGGAAGGGAAGTAGATACCATTGAGCGTATCACAGCGACTGAGTTGGCGGACATTATGGCGAAAAACCCACAAGCAGTGGTCATTGACGTACGCAAAACAAGTGAGTACCTCAGCGAGCACGTTCAAAACGTGGAAAACGCACCGCTCGATACCATTAACGAATCCATGTTGCAGGTGCCAAAGGACAAAACAGCGTACATTCATTGTGCCGGCGGTTATCGCTCGATGATTTTCAGCAGCATCCTGCGCGCACGTGGCTATGATAATCTCGTTGATGTGATTGGTGGCATGAAGGCTATTAAAGACTCTGAGCGCTTCCAGTTGAGCGACTATGTTTGTCCAACGACGCTGTTGTGAATCAACAGCCTTACCACATAGAATTTATTTTACCAAATAGAACATATTTCGACACATAGACACATAGGGACATAGAAAACATAGAGTACTTGCTTTTAAATCTATGGTTTTTATGTTCCGGTGTGTCTATATGTTGAAAAAACAATGTGGTAAAAATATCAGTTTATAAGTCCAGTAAACGATGATTTCTAAACAACTTGCATTCCTATTCGCGGTCGGCCTGCTGTTCTCTAGCCTCCAATGCCAAACCCAGACCCCTCCTGCATTACAAGGGAAGATTGTACTGGATGCTGGCTGGAAGCCAATGGTATACCTCATACAGCCTCGGAATTTCAAAGAAATCGCGTCCAGCTACAGCGGGACTGTCATAGATTCAGCCAATATTGGATCTGACGGCAGTTTTGTGTTTTCAACGTTGCCGCAAATAGAAGCATCTGCCTTGTTGCAGGTTTGTGTTCAAAAAGCAGGTTCCCGTTTTGCGAATCAATTGCTTGATGATGATCCGCTGTTGGCCAACTACATGCCGCTGGTCTGGCAAAAAGGGGAAAGCATTGAAATAGAAGCCAATGCGCTAAATTTTCAGGCGTCTTGTTCCATCAGAAAGCCGTCGGCTGAAAATCTTGCCATGCTTCGACTGCGCGATTTGCGCCATGAAGCCTTTTCCAAGTCAAACAATGTACGTGTCACCGAAGGCGCGGAAGTTGACGAATCCCATTTGCTGGATGAAGCGGATGCTTTGCTCCAGTTTCAGGCACCTTTAATCGCTTTCGCCGATTCCAGTGCCTATTTATTCCCGGCTTTAGTCGCTGCACGTTGGGTCAGCCCAAGTGGCGATTACGAGCGGGTGCCGGAATTTCTAGTCAGTTTATGTGCAAAATGGAGTGTAAAGTCAAGCAACAGTGCCTGGGCTAAGCAACTTTGCGAAACTGGCGACCGCGATCGCTTGCCGGTATTGCTCAACGATAGGATGCCCAACGAGGCGTTGCCGATGTCAACAGGCGACACGGTTTTATTGCGCAGCCTATTGGGCAGCCGCTTGACAATTCTCGATATTTGGGCATCGTGGTGCATGCCTTGCCGCAGGGAGAACCGCGAGGTATTGGTACCCCTTTGGACGGAATTGCACGAAAAGGGCATGCAAATTATTGGTTATTCCATTGACAGCAGTCCGGGCGCCTGGAAAGCTGCTATTGCCAAAGACGGGGCTATTTGGCCGCATGCTTCGCACCTTACCGGCGATGCTACGCCGTTTTTGGAGGTGCTTCGAATTTCGACCATACCGGCCAATTTTGTGTTGGATAGACAAGGGAAGGTTGTTGCTAAAAACCTACATGGGGAGGCGTTGCGGGAGTTTGTGGTGGCGTATTTGAAATAAAAAACTGTCCAGTAGTAAGGGTTAAAACTTTTCGAATTTCTTGCGCAATACTTTGCCGTCTGGAGTAATTGCAGTGGCAAAATAAATCCCGGGTTTCAAATGCGCCAAGTTTATGGTGGCATCCTGGGAGACTTCCTGTTGCAGTACTTGGGAGCCGAGCAGGTCGAATAGCGTGATTTGTACACTACTGGGAAATCCTGT